>JANXNM010000500.1 GCA_025354065.1 Synechococcales cyanobacterium 340R_concoct_173_sub
CCAAACTAGGCCATTTTTGTCGGTCTCAAACTTAAGCCACGCGCCTCGGTTTGGGATTAGGCTTGCATTGTAGGTCCGGCGACCATTTTTATCGGTTTCCGATTTGTAGTAAACCCCTGGACTCCGCACGATTTGATTGACGATGACCCGTTCTGCACCGTTGATGATGAACGTTCCCCGATCGGTCATCAATGGTAAATCACCGATGAAGACTTCTTGCTCCGTGATTTCACCCGTCTCTTTATTAATCAATCGGGTAGGAACATACATCTGCACAGCGTAGGTGGAATCCCTGCGCTTCGCTTCATCTACATCGTATTTTGGACGCTTTAGCTTGTATTCTTTACCGACAAAGTGAAGCTCTAATTTCCCAGTATAATCAGTGATAGGAGAAAAACTATCTAATTCTTCAACCAAACCTTCTTCAAGAAACCAACGGAAGCTTGCCCGCTGGATTTCAACTAAGTCTGGCAGAACGAATGCAGGGGCGGTGTAGGCTAGCTCAGTCATGCGTCTCCTCTAAGGGGCCACGTCGAAAACGCGAACCCCATATTCTAGGTTGCTTTTACAAATATGTCAATATCAAAAATTTCCGAAATACATTTTTCAGAAATTTAAGGATTAAAGGACGGTCTAGGGGACCGGAGCCGGAATCAAATCCAAACCAAACAAGCGGCAGGCATTGAGTGTAGTTTGTATTGCGATCGTTTCCACAGGAAGAGTTCTGAGATGAGCGAGTTGGTGAGCGACATGCTGAACATAAGAAGGTTCATTTCGTTTTTCACCGCGCTTGGGCACAGGGGATAAAAACGGGCAATCCGTTTCAATCAACAACCGATCTAAAGGAACCATCTGAGCAGAAGCATGAATTTGCTCTGCTTTTTTAAAGGTCACAGTTCCGCTGAAACTAATGTACATTCCCAGATCAAGAAACCAACTCGTTTCTTCTGGAGAGCCACCCCAGCAGTGCATTACGCCCCGGACCGATCGGCCTTGATTCTTAAACTGTCGAAGACAATCAGCCATTTGAACAGCTGCGTCTCGACAGTGAATAATTACGGGAAGATCCAATTCAGCGGCAATTTTGAGCTGTGAATTTAAGGCAACGATTTGCTGATCTGGATTATCCGCTTTAAAGAAATCAAGCCCGGTTTCTCCGATCGCCACAACGCGAACATCGGACTGAGCCAAGGATTTAATTTCCTCAGCAAGCGCATCAGTCCAGAGGGTTGAAACATCCAATGGATGAAGTCCCACTGCAAAGGCTACTTCAGGAAAACGATCGGCGATCGCTTGAATTCGACCAAACTCCGACGGCTCGACACACGAATGAACCAGTCTGACGACACCAGCTTCCCGCCAACGGGCCGCTACAGCACCTAGATCTGGCTCAAACGTCTCAAAATTTATGTGGACGTGAGTGTCAATGAGTTGCATTGGCCAATTCATCCCTATCAATTGAACATGAACGCGGAGCTATTTGGCCGTCGCTTTCTTGATTGCATTTGCCAAATTCGACTTTTTACGCGCTGCGTTGTTGCGATGGATGACTCCACATTTCACAGCCTTGTCTATTTTGCTGGTTGCAGCCGACATGGACGCAGTGATTTCTTTTAACACTTCATCAGAAGGCGCGGTAGCATACTTATCCACTGCGACCATACATTTTTTAACCAGTGTCTTCATAGCAGAAGAATAGTTTTTGTTGCGGACGCGATTACGCTCGGCAATTTCAACCCGTTTGACAGAAGATTTTATGTTAGGCACGGCAGCTCTCGGAGGTAACGACGAATGTTTAATGGTTTTCCACGGCTTATCAGTATAGCACCGATTGTTCATAGAACATGATTTACGAAAATCCAGTTAAGCTATTAAGACGAACTCACTTCCCCTACCCTCCATGCTGCGAATTATCACCGAGTGGACTGAAGCCCAAGCCGAACTACGCCGGATCTGCGATCGGACCCAGGATGAACAAGTCTTCAACAAAGAAGCAACAGTTCGTGAAATTTTGCAATCCATCAAACGTTTGGGCGATCGGGCGCTACTAGACTACACCGCTGAGTTTGACGGTCAACGTTTTGAAACAGGCCAAAGTCTCCTCGTTACCCCAGCGGAGTTAGATGCGTCATATCAACGGGTAGATCACGATTTGATAGAGGCAATTCGCCTCGCCAAACAAAAAATTGAAACCTTTCACCGGATGAACATCCCCAAAAGCTGGGTTCATTTTGCTGATCAAGGCGTGGTCTTGGGAAAACGCTACACACCTGTGGATCGAGCTGGCATTTATATCCCAGGTGGACGGGCGGTCTATCCCAGTACGGTACTGATGAATGCAATTCCGGCATTGGTTGCTGGGGTCGATCGGATCGTCATGGTGACACCACCTAATAGTGAAGGTGGGATTAATCCAGCCGTTTTAGTTGCAGCTCAAGAAGCGGGGATCAAGGAAATTTATCGCGTTGGTGGGGCACAGGCAATCGGGGCGTTAGCTTACGGAACTGAGACGATTCCAAAGGTTGATGTGATTAGCGGTCCGGGAAATATCTACGTGATGCTGGCCAAAAAATTGGTCTATGGCACCGTAGGCATCGACTCCTTAGCAGGTCCATCAGAAATTCTGATTATTGCCGATTCAAGCGCAAATCCGGAACATGTTGCAGCGGACCTATTGGCTCAAGCCGAACATGATCCCATGGCAGCGGCTATCTTAATTACGACGGATGCTAGTCTTGCGGCGAACGTGGCAAATCAAGTCCAAGCGCAACTTGTGGACCACCCTCGCCGAGTTTTAACGGAAAAATCGATCGCTAACTTCGGTATCATAATTGTCGTCGAAACCCTAGAACAAGCCGCCGAGCTTTCCAATGAGTTCGCAACAGAACATTTAGAGCTAGAAGTCGAAGATCCCTGGGCGTTGTTATCAAGCATTCGTCATGCAGGCGCAATCTTCTTGGGTCATGCCACACCGGAAGCAGTGGGAGATTACCTTGCTGGTCCAAACCACACCTTACCAACCTCTGGCTCTGCTCGTTATGCATCACCGCTGGGAGTAGAGACCTTTTTGAAGCATTCCAGCTTGATTCAATACACCCAGCCCGCCTTGGAATCTGTCGCAAAAGCGATCGACACGCTTGCCACTGCTGAAGGACTTCCCTCTCATGGAGCCTCAGTGACCTTACGAACCCAGTCGCCCAGTTAATCAAGAACCAGACGAGTCTTAATGGTGGGCAATGCCACCCACCTAGTTATAAGCTAGAGAACTATGAACTACGCCATTACCATCCCGCCATCGACATTAAATACCTGTCCTGTGATGTAGGCAGCAGCGGGCGAGGATGCTAAAAATTGGATCATTCCGGCGACCTCTTCCGGCTGACCGTAGCGGGCGAGGGGAATCATTTGAAGAATCGCTTCCGCCTTCAAGCCATCCGTCATGTCCGTTGCAATGAACCCTGGTGCCACGGCATTCACGGTAATGGCTCGCGGGGCTAGCTCCCGTGCAACTGTCTTGGTGAACCCAATCACACCCGCTTTGGATGCGCTGTAATTAGATTGTCCCGCGTTCCCCATTTGACCTGCGACAGAAGTGATATTGACAATGCGTCCAGATTTTTGCTTGAGCATAATTTTGCTGACCGCACGGGTGCATAAAAATACTCCAGTGAGATTTAAATCAATTACCGCTTGCCAATCTTCCAGCTTCATCCGCAGTAGCAAGGTGTCTCGCGTAATCCCAGCATTGTTGACCAATACATCAATCCGACCGAATTTTTCCATCGTCGCTGCAATCAATTGATCCACTTCATCTGAATTGGCAACATTGGCTTTGAAGGCAACAGCACGGCCCCCGATCGCCTCGATTTCTGCCACCACTTCCGCCGCCGCACTGCTTGAACTTGCATAATTCACCACGACAGCCGCGCCTTCCGAGGCCAACGCCAACGCGGTCGATCGACCAATTCCACGGGACGCGCCTGTAACAAGTGCAACTTTTCCCTGCAAGTTCTGTGCCATAACATTATGTCCAAAATCAAAAATCAACTATTGATCATAGCGACAAAGCGGAAACTTACCTACACGAACTTCAATGAAGGAAAGATCTAAGGCACTCCCGTTAACATGAGGCAAAGTACAAAAAAATTAAGGACTTGCTCAAATGTGGTTACAGCAGGTATTATGTTTTAAGTGAGCCGCGTTGAGCGATCGCAAACTGCTGGTGTAGCTCAGTTGGTAGAGCAGCTGATTTGTAATCAGCCGGTCGCAAGTTCGAATCTTGTCACCAGCTTAATGAAGGGTAAATTGTTAAATTACTTTCTACAAAAAGTGTAAGTATTTTATATAGTTTAACTAGAAACATTTTGACACCAAAACTCAATTAGAAGAATCGTCTGAATAAATACACACGTTTAAGACTCTTGATGATAATTGTGAGTTGAGTCTAAAACACTTGCTTCTTGCCTTTTTCGAATAGTTTGTAGGGAAAATTCGATCTTGACAGGTGGAAGAAATTGGTGTGTGACAAGGCATTTTAGCAAATCTGAGCAAGATTATTACAAAATATTTCACAGGTATAGGAATGATCCCTGCGATGCCGCAAGATTAATTTCGAAAGGTAGATAAGACAACCTTCTGAGTGACTTAAGATTCTTTAATTAGTATTTTAAAAGCGCAACAGACAAGGAAACTTACTATTAAAAAAGTCGGTCAGATCCTTTTGGAGGAATCCATCCATGAGTATTGTAACGAAGTCGATCGTAAACGCTGATGCTGAAGCCCGTTACCTCAGCCCAGGCGAACTAGATCGCATTAAAGGCTTCG
>JANXNM010000510.1 GCA_025354065.1 Synechococcales cyanobacterium 340R_concoct_173_sub
GAAGGTGGCGGTGGCTATAATCGTGACGAAGCCCGATCGGATTCCGGTGGACGGCCATTCTTCGATCGTAAACCCCCAGCTCGGCGGGACGATCGCGATGGCTCATTTAACCGCGATGCTCGCCCAAACCGTGAATTCAGCGAAAGTCGTGGCGATCGGGATAACCGAGGCAGCTACAACAAATCTGAAGGCGGTTACAACAAATTTGAAGGTAACAGCAAGTTTGGCAGCGGAGACGATGGTCAAGGTCGAGCGTTCACTGACGAAGAAAAAATCGATCGTTACGAAAGCAGTCGCCTAGAAGCATTCAGTGCCGCATCGCCTGAAACGGAAAATGCACAGACTGAACAGGACGACATGATCTATGGTCGCCATTCGGTTCAAGCCGCCCTCGAAACAGGTCGCACCCTCAACCGAGTCTGGGTCACAGCCCGTCTGCGCTATGACAACCGTTTCCACACCTTACTCAATGATGCCAAATCCCAAGGCACCGTCATTGACGAAGTGGAACCGAAGCGTCTGAGCCAAATCACTCAATTCGCCAACCATCAAGGAATAGCGGCCCAAGTCTCGCCCCACGAATACAAAGACCTGACAGAACTAATCACTACTGCCAAGGAAAAAACAACCCAGCCCGTAATCGTGGTCGCCGACGGAATTACCGATCCCCATAATTTGGGTGCGATCGTCCGAACCGCCGAAGCCATGGGTGCCCAAGGATTAGTGATTCCTCAACGTAGAGCTGTTGGTGTAACGTCCACAGTGCGTAAAGTTGCCGCAGGTGCTCTCGAATCGTTGGCGATCGCCCGTGTTGTAAATCTCGCCCGTGCCCTTGAAGAACTTAAGGAAGCTGGATTCTGGATTTATGGAACGTCCGGTGAAGCCTCAGCTCAGAGTATTCAAACCGTTGATTTTGCCAAAGCAACCGTCATCGTTATTGGTAGCGAAGGCGACGGATTGAGCGTAGTCACTCAGAAAGCCTGTGATCTTTTAGTCTCAATTCCATTGTCGGGATCAACCCCGAGCTTGAATGCATCTGTAGCGGCAGGTATGGCGTTATATGAAGTTTATCGTCAAAGAGTGAGTACAACCCTTGATCCCTGGAAATTAAAGGCATCTGCCATTGAAAATTCAGTGGGGAGCGAGTATAAAGAGGATTAGCTATTTGAAAAACTAATCCATATGAATGAGTTACTACTGAGTGCTATGGCCCAGGTTGGAATGGCGTGGTGGGTCGAGATAAAAACCGAAGTACCCACCTGCACTTACTACTTTGGTCCATTTTCGTCCTCTAATGATGCGGTTGGCCATCAGCCCGGTTATCTCGACGATCTTCGGCAAGAAGGCGCACAAAACATCCATGTGGAAGTTAAACGCTGTCGGCCCAAGAATCTTACGATTAGCGATTGAATTCGCCGCTCGGTCTTTGGCGCAGTCCAATGTTAGCTAGATTTAGATAAAATACTTCTGAGTTTATTTTTAGCTCAGAGGTATTTTTCATTGTCTTATTGGTCGTGCGGCGTTTGTTGAGATGACGATCGTCCCACCTCTGGATTCATCATCAGCCATTGTTCAATACGTTTTAATAGTTCTTCAGGACATTCCCAAGGAATTAAATGAGCCGCATCAAACGTAGACCATTCGCATCCTACGATCGTTTTCGCCGTTTCCAGACTAGCCGAGGGAGCAATATGCCGATCGAATTCTCCAATCAACATCAGCGCCGGACAGGTTAATTTTGGCAAATCCGGCACTCGGTTATATCCCGCTGCAATCGCCCGACTCAATGCCTGATCTGCCCGACGTGACGTTTTAAAATAGGCATATACCGCTTCTCGGGCAAGAAAGTGATAAACAGCGGGCGTTTGCTGTCTGACTAGATGGCGGAATAACGATCGCGATCCCAACTGGTCAATATTCCATTGCCAACCGGGACGCAAAATATTTATAATCCCAGCCAATCCAGTAAATAAATTGTCAACCAGCGAAATTTTTGGATGATTTCCCCAAGGTCTCGCTGCCGTTGCTACCAAAATTAAGCCACTGACCCGATTGGGATACCGCAATGCCAACTCCATCGCAAAGATCCCACCCAGCGACCAACCCAACACCAACGTCCGATCGATCCCTCGCTCATCCAGCAGCTGAATTAGATCCTCGATATGCTGCGTAATTTCAAAACTCTCTCTGGTTTGACTTTTGCCATAGCCTCGTAAGTCCGGCGAAATCACCCGAAATCTCTTGTTCAGCCCCACTGCAAAAATGCCCATACTGCGAGCCGAACCCGGATGACCGTGCAAACAGAGCAACGGAAATCCAGTTCCCGACTCTTCAGTGTATAAAGAAAATTGAGTCATAAGCTTCAAATAGTAAGTCGCGGACGAGTTTAATCCAATTGTCTGAATCGTTTATGATGTGTATTACTAATGAACCGTACTTTAGCCATGCCTGACGAAAAAGAGCCAATTATCGCGGAACAAGTCGAATCAAAAATCGAATCAAAAGTAGCAAAGGCCGCGAGTCCTGACGCTGAAAAACCTCCAGCAAAAAAAGAAAAGCCCCCCGCAATAGAAGCAAAACCCTTTCAAGCCTTCATCGAAGACCATTACTTACCAGGACTCAAAGCCGCATTTGAGAACGTTGGTATTCGTCCAGTTGACCTCCAGTTTGTGAGGCAAAAAGTCGAAGTGGTGGGCTATGATGACGCACCAGAATGCTGGCAAATCCAGGGGAAATGGGATACCCCTGACGAAAGTCGCCAATTTAATCTATATTTCTACAGCGACGATATTCAAGGTCAACGCGGTTTTTCCGCCACCAACACCGGATCCAAAGCCAGCACTCTTGAATCGTTCCGGATTGATGAGCGCAAAGTTACCCTCGACTTATTGCTTCTCGGCGTGACCCAGCGATTAAATAGTCAAAAATGGTTTATTCGTAATTAGGACTAATGCCTACAGGCAGGATGAACAAACCTATGAATTCTTAAGATTTGATGTAAAAAGTTGAGCTAATGTAACAAAACATCAATATCCTGAGTTTCCCGATCGGATCCCTCCAGCGCTTTTGATACACTGTTTAGACATGTTCAAGAAAAGCTTGCATGAACTTAAGGCTTTGGGCCGAGTCATCAACCTTGATTCAAGAATAATCAAAAATCCACGTCAACCCGCCAAGAGCGCGCGATCGCACCCATGGTAGATTCTCTTAAAAAACCTGCATTACAAGAGTTACGTCCTGGCACGCTAACTCCGTCCAAAGAAACCATCCTCACCCCACGCTTCTACACCACCGACTTTGAAGAGATGGCGAAGATGGACATGTCGGTCAACGAAGAAGAGTTGTCCGCCTTGATGGAAGAGTTCCGCGCCGATTACAACCGTCATCATTTTGTGCGCAACGAGCTGTTCGATCGCTCCTTCGATCACATCAGCGGGGAAGCCCGTAAATTATTCATTGAGTTTTTAGAGCGCTCCTGTACTGCTGAATTCTCCGGGTTTTTACTATACAAAGAACTCTCCCGTAAACTAAAAGAGCGAAATCCTCTCTTGGCGGAAGGCTTTGCCCTAATGTCTCGCGATGAAGCCCGTCATGCTGGGTTTCTGAATAAAGCGATGTCAGACTTCAATATGTCCTTGGATTTAGGCTTCTTGACCAAAAGTAGGAAGTATACCTTCTTCAAACCGAAGTTTATTTTCTATGCGACCTATATTTCCGAGAAAATTGGCTACTGGCGCTACATCACCATTTATCGTCACCTAGAACAGCATCCTGAGAATCAGCTTTACCCGATTTTCAACTTCTTTGAAAACTGGTGCCAAGATGAAAATCGTCATGGCGACTTTTTCGATGCGGTGATGCGTGCCCAGCCCTATACGTTGACGGGCCTGAAATCTCGCCTCTGGTGTCGTTTCTTCCTGCTTTCCGTGTTTGTCACCATGTACCTGAACGACATGCAGCGTACAGGCTTCTACGAAATGTTGGGATTCACGACTCGTGACTTTGAACGCGAAGTGATTAACAAAACCAATCGATCGGCTGGAAAAGTCTTCCCCGTTATCATTGACGTTGATCATCCTGGGTTCTACCCAAGCCTTGAGACCTGTGTCAGCAACAATGAAAAACTTGCGACGATCGGTGCCTCCAGTGCTCCAGCGCCGCTCAAGTTCTTGAGAAAGCTGCCCTATTACGCTAGCACCGTGACCCAGCTTTTGAAGCTGTATTTCATCAAGCCGATCGATATGGAAAAAATCCATGGAACGGTTCTCTAGACCCCAATCTCAATTCTGGGTGCAATGTTGAATAAGCAATGCTAAATAGTCAAGGATTGAAATTACTCCCATAAAAATTGATAATTAGGCTTCACAACCGTGGAGTCTTTTTTGTATGAATTATTTTGCTCTGTGGCTATCTTCTATGACGATGCTCTATGACTGTGTGCGGTGACTATGCCCATTGATATTCCTCCTCAAATTCGCAATAGCCCAACGCTACAAAAATGGCTCAACCAAGCCCCTGATATCCGCCGAGAAATCGCCAATGATCCAAGCTTTCGGACTCGCCTTCAGGTTGGTTATTCACGATTTACCCAAGGTAATACAAATGCCGTGACGATCGGACTTGAAGATTTACGGCTTGGCTTAACCCCCGTTACCCTGAGTTCCCATTTCAGCATGGGTGGGGGTATCAGTAGCTTTGGGGTCGATGCCCAGACCTATCTATTGCCCTTAGGTGGATATATCAACATCGCGTCGGTGGTGGGATGGCGATCGCTTTCCAACTCAAATACCCAGAACCAAGGCTTAAACGTCGGTACAAAACTGATGCTAATCCCATCTCGCGGCGGCGGGGCGGATATCGCACTTCAGCAAACTTGGATCAACGTGGGAAGCGATCGGGAAGTCGGTATTGGCAAAGTATCCGTTGGATATGCCATAGCGCCTCAACTCCGTCTAGCAACCACAATAGAACGTTGGCAAGGCCGAGCTATTTCTGAAACGCGAGGCAGCCTTTTACTAGAATGGATGCCTTAGCTTAATAAAAAACTCAAATTCTAATCACTACCAACTGCCGCCACGCTTGCCATTGGGTTTCACGGTCATCCAATTGGTCTTTGCCATGGCCAACTGCTCTGGCGTAATTTTCGCACCCGTTAAATTGGCACCGCCCAGATTTGTGCCACGCAAATTTGCATTGAGTAAGTAAGCACTGCGCAAGTCAGCCCCACGCAAATCCGCATCCTGAAGATCCGCATTACTCATATACGCCTTCACCAAAATCGCATCCCGCAAATTTGCGCCGTGAAGATTTGCCCGTCCAAAATCAACATTAGTCAAAGTCGAGCCTTGGAGGTTAACTCCTTTGAGGTTGGCCTGATGGAATGTCGCTTCTGTCAAGTCAAGGCGTGGAAGTTGGAGCATTTCTAGATGATGGGCGGCAAAATCACGTCGGCCTTTAGCATAATAGCTCTCAACGCTTGCTGCATCTAATCGAGCAGGGGGAGCACCACGACCTGTGGTAGCACCACTATTAGCACCTCGGCCCTTTGAGTCCCCTCGACTCATGGAATTGGAAATCGATCGCGCTGCTTCCGATCGTTGACGTATTGCCTCTGGTGAATTAAGGGTGGTGGTTTCTTTAGGTTGCCGACGCGCCTGGATTGCCATAGCTGTGCGGGCAGCCGGGGATATTAGATTACTGCCAGAGGATAGTGGGATAGTCGAGGGTGAAGGACTGCTTCGTTTAGTCGTCATACTGCTATTGAGACTTTCCAGATAGGGTTCAAGATCTAGGTCACGAAAAACGTCCGTTGCAGTCTGGTAGCGATGTCGGACGGAGACTTCCAACATTTTCGACAGTACGCTGGCAAAATGATCGCTCACGTTAACATGCTTCTGCCAGAGCATTTCGCCCGTTATGGGATCGTAGGCCAAATCCTTGGGTGCCTTTCCCGTGAACATATATATACAAGTGACCCCTAACGCATAGATGTCGCTGGCAAAAACAGGGCGCATTGCCATTTGTTCGGGTGGAGCAAAGCCGGGCGTACCGATCGCATAGGACGTAAATGCGGTATTTTCCGATGCGTCTGTGACAGTGGTTTGGACGTGATTTTTGACTGCACCAAAATCGATTAGCACTAGCTTCTGATCATGCGATCGGCGAATCAAGTTGGCCGGTTTAATATCTCGATGAATCACCTGTTGACTATGAATGTAATCCAGTACGGGAAGAACTTCACTAAGGAAATGCTTCACCTTCAATTCACCCATACAGCCGTGGCGCTTGACTTCCTGCTGAATGGTCGAGCCACTCACATACTCCTGGACCAAATAGAATTCCTGACTCGACTCAAAATAATCCAGTAACCGAGGAATTTGAGGGTGGTTACCAATCCGTCCGAGAGTCTCAGCTTCTCGCTCAAAAAGTTCCCGCGCCATTTGCATAATCTGCGGTGCGGTGGTGTTGGGGCGAAGTTGTTTAATCACACAGTTCGGTTGACCGGGCAGCACTTCATCCCTTGACAAATAAGTAGCGCCAAAGCCCCCCTGTCCTAGAGCATGGAGAACCCTATATCGCCCCTGTAATAGGAGAGGAGAACCGCAAGCTTGACAGGTTACAGCATCGATTAAATTTTCTGGATTGGGACAACCTGGACTCAAGCAGTAGCTCATGCACCTTACCCGCGCTTAGCTCAATGACAATATCGGACTGAAATGTAAAAATAGAGGTTTGTAACCCAAACTTCATAACTGCACTCTCATAATCGGCTCATTGATTCTTCAGTCTTAACCTAATGTCTCGACCTAATCGAATGCCTACAACATACATTTCCCATTATCCCACAGTGGATATAGACATTTCTATAGAGAATTTATGCAATGCCTACAAATAGATGATGCCTATGAAATTGATATGATCCTTTCTTCGATTATTCATCACACTCTCCGGAAGGGACAGCATTATTTAATATTTTTACCGAATCGATAAATAATATAATTCTCTACCTGTAGGTTTAGATTTATGAGAACTTGCTTCTCCTGTTGTTTTAGATTTCTCATTGAAACAATGAGGTCTCGCTTGGGTTTGGCGTTTTAGTAGAGGCCCGAAGGCGTTACAATCTTTAGGATCTAACACTCTTCACAGCAAGCGGTCCGATGCGTATTTCTTTATCTTGGCTCCAAGAATTCGTTGACATTTCTCACTCTCCCGAAGACCTAGCTCATCTGTTGACGATGGCAGGATTTGAGGTTGAAGAGATAGAGGATCGTCGGACTTGGGCGGAGGGCGTCAAGGTGGGGCGTGTGATGAGCCGAGAACCCCATCCGAATGCGGATAAGCTGAGCGTTTGTCAGGTTGATATTGGCACGGGAGAGCTTCAGCAGATTGTCTGTGGTGCGGCGAATGTGAAGGCTGATATCTTTGTGGCTGTGGCAACGATCGGCGCTTTTTTGCC
>JANXNM010000560.1 GCA_025354065.1 Synechococcales cyanobacterium 340R_concoct_173_sub
TGTGCCAATCGCCGTGATAATTTTTGCTAAGGCTGTTCGATCGATCGGATTCAGTTTGCGATCGGGAATTAATCCAGCCCGAATCGAGGCTTCATCAATTTGGACAATTTTAATTTCGGGCCGATCGTTTGGAATTTGTCCGGTGGTCCGACGGTAAATCGATTGGACCATCAACCGCCCATCCAACAATAAATCTTGAAGTGGCGTGATGGTGGTTGCCAGCAAAATCGCCCCTAGTGTAATAGTCTGACGACGGCTCGGCAGTAACGCCCGAACTCGGTGCCTCATGCCCAACACTCGGGGCGTGAAGGGTAATGTCTCGGGATGGCAGAAAAATGACGGAATAAAGTAAGCCGATGGATAGGTAAGATTGCGATCGAGTTTTAGATATTCACAAGCATGATGCAGCGCGTCGTACACGGTCCTTTGGGCGCGATCGTTATCTTGGGTTAAATGCTGAATAAATTGAATTAAAAAATCCTGAGCCACACTATTATGAATCGGTTCGCGCATGATGGCCACTTGGCTCAACCCCAAATCAATTAAGGTATTTGCCAGATCTAATCCTTTGCACGAATTGAAAATAGCAAATTGCAAGCCATTTTCTTTTGCTTTCAATAATTGCGGCTGAATTTCTCGTAAAAAAATCGAAGTCTGTGGCCCGATCGCCAATTCGCCGCCCGTCAGAATTGATTCATTACTATGGCCCGCAAAAAACAAAATATCCCAGCCTTCTGGATCCACCAGTCTCTGCGCAATGCGTTCTTTTAACCCGGCGATCGGTTCTCCAACCCGCCAGCCTTCAAACTGGACATCAGCGAACCGCTCCAAGGATTTCAGGGCGGTAATTTCAGACTGAAAACTTAATCCCGTCTCATCGCCCAAAATTACCAATATCCGCATTTTTCCCGATCGCGGGTGTGGAGTAACTTCGTGACGCAGGTTAGCTGGAGTCCGAATGATACGGATGTTCGATCGCTGACCAAACTCGCCCAAAATTTCCCAAACTTCCCAGGGAAATCGGGCTAAGGCTAACGGTTCACAGGTCAAAAACAAATCTGCGGTTGTTACCAATGCAGATAGTGAGGCGATTTTTGATCGGATTTCCAACAATTCTCGGCTCTTCAACCAGTCATAAAATTCAGCTAAAAA
>JANXNM010000567.1 GCA_025354065.1 Synechococcales cyanobacterium 340R_concoct_173_sub
GGAGGAAGATCTTTCGGTAAGTCTCCCCAACTACAGCCATTTTTGAGTTGATAGAGAATGCCATCTAGAAGTTCTCGTTTGGTCCAATTAGAAGGTCTGGTCTGTTTTTTGGGAGGTAGCACTTCTAGCAGAAGCGGTTCAAGGACTTCCCATTCTTTATCCGTTAGACTGCTGGAATAGGCCATAGGACTGGTGAATATGAGTTTTTTACGATGCTTTTAGCATACCCTAGAATGTCAAATAGGTTCTTTAGGTGTTCTATATCAAGATGAGCATTTAATTATAATTAATAAATCTGCTGAACTAGGACTTATCGCACGTCCGACAACCAAGTGAAGTCTAAGCCCGATCCCTCTAAATCCTTCTTACTACGGTCTTCATTAATTGTCCGAATCAACATCTGAGCGACCTGTTTTTTTCGCCTTCATTTTTTCAGTAAGAATTGCCGCCACTTCCGTCACCAACATCGTCGCGACTAAACCATCATCAATAAGCCCAACTGGACCGAGTAATAATTCCGGCAACAGGTCAACAGGGCTAAGAATATAAGCAGCGGATGCAATGATGATGATCCAACGATATTTAGAATTGCGAATCAATTTTCGATATTGATCGTAGATGACGTTCTTCATGGATGTGCCTTTATTCTTCGTAAATCAGTTCTCCTATGGTATCTGAATCACTGAACCTTAGGGCACTCTCGTAACGCATTATTGTTTATGGCACCGTATTATTTTATCTTCGGAGGCATCGGAATGACTTGGGCCGTGGGGCTGGGCAAAACACCAGGAGTTACGCCTTTTTTCAGCAGCACAATGGCATCGTAACGAATGGTCCGATCGCTGGTGTTGGCCGTAGTAATGCCGATCGATCGAATGGCTTCGGTCCAGAGTAAATTGCTTAAAGGCGATCGTAATAGCGGCAAATCTTTATAAGTCGCAGCCTTTTCAAGATCAACAAAAATCTCCCCACTTTTCGCCGTCTTTGCATCAGATGTCACTTGTTTGAACATCGGTTGATTACTCAATGGATTCGTCGGACGTGGTAAAAATGTCGCCGCAACGGGTCCGCCTAGGGTCAGAAACGCAATGTTGTTGTCCAACCAGCCTCGGGTGACACTGGTTTCGCCATTGGGCATTTTCCACAGAACAACATCTTGATTCGCGACTTTGTTAGGTTCGATTTTGAAATTATATTTGCGCCCCATGGTCTCATCAAGCTGAGTCAAGGCTTTTTCTGCCGCCCGCCGATCGCTAGCCTGCACCATCATTATGACACCCACCGGATTAAGCGGTGAACTCCCCGATGGCACAGGAAGTAGGGCTAAGGCAAATTCACCATCCATCCAATTCGCGAAATCCTGTTCCAAATCCATCCCAATAGCGCCCCGGATTTCCTGTTTAAAGCTGGCAGGATCTAGAAGTTTAATTGGATTTGTGGCGTAGTCCCGGCTGTAATCAGTCCAGAATTGCTTAAAGCTTCCCCCCGCCAAGGTCATGACGGAATCCGCTGGAAGACGGGTAGCCATAGTTTTGACATTATTGTCTATGGAAAATTTGGTTTGACTGTCGGGCTTGAGCCAAAGAACACTTTTCATCTGAATACCATCGTTTTGCAGCGTGGTAGTCATGGCCCAGCCTTGAATTGGCATGTCTTTTTTTGGATTTGGTCGCACCAAACGTCCACCTTGTTGGGCCATAGCGGGCAAGTTTAGGTAAATAGTCGAAAAGCTGGGTCCGGTTTGGATTTGGCCAAGAGCGTTGCTATAGCCCGGTAAGGTGGCGATCGCCTTGCTCCCTTTGTAGGTTTCGATCGCCTGTTCGATGGCTCTTGGACTATTTGCAACAACCACTAATTTTCCGTCAAGGGCTGCGATCGCTAGCGTTTTATTCACCTTCCCAACTTGGCCCTCCTGAATTTCCACATCCTTATAAGTTCTTTTAGTCCATTGCTGCCCGTCACGAGATTTACCTAAGACTTCCCTTGCCTTTGTGCCATCCTGAATCGGCAACACCAATAGCGCAGGCTGAGGATTGGCCGGACGAACAGTTCCGCCCTCTGCTGGAGGCTGGGTTTCACCTTGGGGCGAGAGCAATGCAAAACTCACTTCGCGACCCACCCAAGGCTGAATGTCGCGTTCGTAATCTAAACCATTATCAAACAAAAATCGATCGCGCACTTCAGCAATACTTTGGTCCAAGAATGCCTGACTTTTCTGAGTTCCAAAGGCGCGTAGTTGTTGCCACTGTTCGGGTTCTGTGGTTGTAGATACCACCATCAAGGCATCCTCGGGGATCACATTTGACCCGATCGGAAGACTGCCCGGTGCGAAATTGGACCGAGTAAGCGCCCAGAATGCAATGCTGCCTCCCGCAATAAGCGCGATGGTCCCACCGATGGGTAAGAGCACAGGAGAAGCTTTAAGTTTTTTCAACAAAGTTTGCGCGTTCATTACAGGGAAAATGGATCGGACCAATTTAGCCACAATTTAGATAGGTTGACTAAATAGGTTGACATCTAGAGGGTTCAAATCCACCACGTCAATATTAGCGGCTAGTGTACCAAATTTTTGGTATGCCCGATCGCCTGATCCCCACCTCTAAAGTAGGAAATTCAGGGTATTGAAACTACTAAATTTCAGACGATCGCGCTATCAATTCATCCTAAATTTCTCGAATGAATCATGTATAAAATTAAGGCGTTTAATTTAACGTAACGTTTTTAATCTAGCTTGCTACAAAGCTTTGTATTACATATTACATCCAGCTACAAATTAAATGGAATGATTAGATTTAGTATGATCCCTTACATTATTTGTCAGAAGTGCCTAAGCAATCGAATAAAAATATTACGAATTCAAGGTCTTTCCTAAGAGGTACTGTAGCCTGAATCTCAGGATGGATTAATACTTCACCGATCGGAATAAATACGGGGAAGTAATCCCTTTTTTAGGAGTCACCAATCATGACCATTCGAGTAGCGATTAATGGATTTGGCCGGATTGGCCGCTTAGTCTTCCGTGCTGGATTACAGCATCCTGAAATAGAATTTGTCGGAATTAACGACCTTGTCCCACCGGATAATCTGGCCTATTTGCTCAAATACGACTCCACCCACGGAACCTACGCTGGACACCTAAAGGCGACGGAAAATGGGATCCAGATGGGCGATCATTTCGTCCCCTGTAGCGCCATTCGGAATCCTGAAGAACTTCCCTGGGGCAAGCTTAATGCAGATTATGTGGTGGAAGCAACGGGATTGTTCACCGATTTTGAGACGGCTGGAAAACACCTCAAAGCTGGAGCAAAGCGGGTCATCATCTCCGCACCCACGAAGGATCCAGAGCGGGTAAAGACCTTGCTTATGGGCGTAAATCACAATGAGTATGATCCTGCAACCCATACGGTTGTTTCTAATGCAAGCTGCACCACCAACTGTCTTGCTCCGATCGCAAAAGTAATCAATGACCAATTCGGTCTCACTGAAGGACTCATGACCACGGTCCATGCCATGACCTCGACTCAACCCACAGTAGATGGACCTAGTAGCAAAGATTGGCGTGGCGGACGAGGCGCGGGGCAAAATATTATTCCATCTTCCACCGGAGCGGCCAAAGCAGTGGGCCTTGTGCTTCCAGAGCTTAAAGGCAAGCTGACGGGCATGGCCTTCCGGGTTCCAACGCCTGATGTCTCGGTGGTGGATTTGACCTTCAAAACTGAAAAAGCCACTAGTTACAAAGAGATTTGTTCAGCCATGAAAGCCGCATCCACCAATGGACTGGCGGGTATTTTAGATTACACCGATGAGCAAGTCGTATCCACAGATTTCCGAGGCAATCCCCATTCCAGCATTGTGGATGCGGGCGCAGGTATGGAGCTGAACGATCGGTTTTTCAAGGTCGTGGCCTGGTATGACAACGAGTGGGGCTACTCGAATCGTGTGATTGACTTGATTTTGCACATGGCCAAATGTGATGGCTTAATTAAGGCGTAGGTAAGGGTTAGCCATAGAGCCGATCGCTCAGGTAAATTTTTTAGCTGTTGGGAATTTACCTGAGCAAGATTCCAGATAAAAATTACGAGAATATTGGATAATTTGGGAGGTCTTTTTCTCCTGCACCCCATGCTTAGCTTTATTCGTCAAATTCGTTGGGCGGTCGTATTTTTATCCATCGGCGTAACGATCGCCTTTGTTGGTGGCTGTTATGCTTTGAAAAATACGACCCTTCCCTCCACTGTGGCACTACTGATTGGGGTGCCGATGAGTGTGGTTGGATTGGGGCTGAAGGGCACAGAATTGCCACCTGTCCCGATCGTGGTTCCGGCTCCAGAGGTGGATGCTGTTCGTCATAAGGCTACCGAGACCCAAACTCAGATTATTCTAGATGTGACTCGTTATCAGTATGGGATGTCGGTTCATTTAGAACCTGTACTAGAGAAACTGGGTTTAGAATCTGAGGAAGACAAGGAACATCCAACCTTGCTGAGTCTAGAAGAAGCGGCGATCGGCGATAATTACGCTTTGGTTTTGACCTTTGGCTCCTTGGAAATTCCTAATGAAGTGTGGCAAGGGAAAGAAGAACAAATGACAAAGTTCTTTGGTCCCGGTGTAAAAGTGACCACTAAAGAAGTGGTGAAAAATAAGAAATTTGCGGTGACGATCGTAACAGTTTAATCTTGTCTAACCTGGGATTTTAAGATTTTGTTGGCGAATCGGTCTTCAACTGACTAAAGGTCATCGCTTCGTTTCACGCCCTAGAATTTTAATCCCAGGTGGGCGATCGGAAATACAGCGCCACTTTAAATACAACTTAAATACAACACCACTTGAATGTCTAGCCCGAACTTCGATCGTGGGCTAATTTAGTGATTGTTCTAATACTGCTAATGTATCTTCTAATGTTGGTACGGGAAGATTCTCAATTTCCCAAGCCTTCAACACGATCATATATTCATAAAACGCTTGCAACGTGCACCAGACAAAGCCTGCACGCCCATCCCAAATGCCGCCCAATATAAAATACATATAGAACCAACGCAACACAGGCCGAAATGGAACGCGTTGGGATAAATCTTTTAAGGCATGGCGACGATCGATTTCGCTTTTCCCAAATACTAAATCACGCCAATTCACTCGACCATTTTGTAATTGCTTTACTGTCTCTTTTGCTTCATTACTAGAGTAAGTATTGTGCTTATCAAACCACCGTTCAAAGCCTTTTCCCTGGGTAAAATGTGGGTAAGTTGCTTTAAGATTGCCCGTCGTACAGTCACATTCTTCGCGTTCAGTATGACCATAGTCACTAAACCAAACCTTTTGCTTATCAAAAAGCCGCATTTGATAGCGCGGATATTGCGTACTGTGTTTAATCCAGGTTCCCATAAACATCACACGCTCTGCAACAAAGTATCCACCATGTTTAGGATTTGCCACCGTCTTGCGACATTCACTAAACAACTCCGCTGTCATTCGTTCATCGGCTTCTAAAATATAGGCCCAGTCATAGCGCGTTTCCACTTCTCGAATCATCCAAGTGCGTTGTAATCCGTGGCTTTCAAATTTATGGGGAATTACCCGCACAGGATACTTTGAACCATATCTGTTGGCAATTTCACAAGTCCGATCGCTGCTCAATGAATCAATTACCACAATATCTAAGGTGTTGGTATCAACCTTCGATCGCTGCGCAGACTGAACCACCGATTCAATGCAGGGCGCAATGTCGAGCTCTTCATTAAAGGTCAGAATATAGATTGAGAAGCTCATAAAATTTAAGGTTAAAAAGAATATAACAAAAATGGTCAAAAAACAGAGTCTAGCTAGGGTTTATAGTTCCCTAATCTAGACTCACTATTGAGATCGATCGATCGAAAATCCGAACGATCGTGATGCAGTGCCGCCATATGACTGACGGGCTTATCGCATTACTCTTATCGCTTACTAAAAACACCCATTTCAGCCAATCCCAACCAAGAGATCAAGCTGAATGCAATAGCGTATAACAAACTGCCCAGCCCAGTTCTCAGACGAGCCTTCATCGCTTCACCCCGTGCGCCATCTTCAGTCTTCTTCGCCCCTTCACGCAGCTTTTGCAACTCTTGGTCGGTTGCATCTTTAGCCATGACCTGTAAGTAGTTAGGATCATCTTTTAGTTTTTGAAGATCTTTCTGAGATTTTTGGAGAAACTCTAGTTCCTTCCCTTCAATTTTTTTCCCATTCATCTGACCGCTTGTGAGCACATCGCCAATTTGTTTTAACTCAGCATCTAGCTTTGCCTTATCTTTGACTTGCTCTTGTAACTGCATCAAACGCTGTTGCACTTGAGTGGCAATCTGTTGCTCTTGTTGTTTTGCCTGTTGGGCTAGACGATCGATTCCTGTGGTCTCAAGTTGTGTGCTTTTCACAAAATACGCCGGACCTGCAATCAGAAAGCCCAACCCCAACAGACCCGAAAGCACAACGGCGAAAAAGCGCCCCGTCAAAAATGGATTACGTCCTTCAGTACGAAGAGATCCCGTCTCCAAGAAGCTAGACATGTAAATGAAGCCTATCCCAATCAGCGGCATCATTCCCCGATCGAATAATTGAGGCACCGTGGTAAAGACCCACTGATCGTCTTGCCATTGCAATGGAATCAAAAACGTCAGGTAAATAATAATCGTGGATACCAATAAGGTATAGCCAATGACTTTGAGGACAAACGGGGCTGACAGGGCTGAAGTGGTTGATTTCATGGGGACTATTCTGAAAATAAATAAACGTTCAGTTACGAGGCAAGACTGTTAATCAAAAATCTCTGGCAATTACTGTAGCAATTAACTCTAGTAATATTAAAAGCCCAAAATTTTTGGTAAATACTATGTGAGGATACCCCATATTGAAGAAAGAAGTCGCATTTACAAATCTTTCATTCTCTAGAAAAGACAAAACTGGCTTGGAATAGTGCATACGAACTACTAAATATCCGTTTCAACTTCCAGAAGATGCGTTACATTACACAAATCCGTACACAAATCCGTTAGCCTTTTCTAAGCTTTGCTCCATCGCACCCTAACTTCCATGACTGCAAATCGATTTACATTAAGTTCTATTGCCTTTGGCGTTAGTTTTGGAATTACCTTGGGATTGAGTCAGGGCAATTTTCTGGGAGCGATCGGATCCGGTAGTCTAACCTTTTTATCTAGCCAAATCGGTTGCATTATCGCCAACCGTCAACCTACGGATTCGGATGATGAACAATTGAGTTGGCGGATTGAGGAAGTGCGCGGCCATATTCGATCCTTACAAAGCCGTCGGGCTGCCGCCTATGAAGATCTAACTCAGCTTTGTCAAGAACGCGATCGGGTGAGTACGACATTGCGATCATTACAGGGTCAAGTGCATCAGTTGCAATCAAAAAATAATCTAAATAGCAATCTAAGTAGCAATGCAAGTAGCAATGCAAGTCAGCCTGTTTCCCCAAGCTGGAATCTTTCCACATCGTCGCCGCGCCGCACTATGGCCGAACTTCAGTCCTCTGAAGCATTAATCAAAAATTCTGAAGCTCATATCACGAACCTCGAACGGGAAGAAGCTGACCTGACCCGATCGCTCTCTGCCACCCTTTCTACCCAACAGCGGGCCGAAGCTCATCTCAGCAACACTAACATTGAACTCAATCAGATCATCGCTCAGGTCGCACAACAAAAGGCGAACAAAACTCAAATTCTGAAAGAGATTACTCAGCTCGAAATCGATCGTAAATCGATTAAAAAAGAACTCGCAACCCTGCAAGCTGATGTTCAGTCTTTGGATCTTTATCGCCAGGAACTCAGTCGCCTTGCCAAATCTGCCGAGCCTGTACGCGATCAAGTCACCGCCGGAACCGCATCATTGCAAACCGCCATTGCCCAACTCCAAGATCAAATTGGCTCATTGCATGATGAACTCGAAACCCTCGAAACTCAAATCCTCGATCGGCGCACCCAAAAGAACAGCCTTGATCTCGAATTGGTTACGCTTCGGACTCAAAAAGAAAACGCGGAATCGAGTTCTGAGCTAAATAATCTAGCGAGTTTTGACCCATGGCAAGATGCGATCGTTATCAACAGCAAATCCAATGGCAGATCTGATGGCAAACCCAACGGCAAATCTAATCCCAGCTCAGACTCCACCGCGCCCGTCCAACTAGACTTCAGCCAAGAACCTAATCTGGATGCAACCTGGGCCAAGTTTGCGACGTTGTTGCCAAAATATGAAGTTCAAGCCCTCACCGCCATTGTCCGCCATGCTAGCCCAGCCCAGCGCCTCAAACAAATTGCTGAAGCCAACCTGACCATGCCCGAGTTATTGATTGATTCCATTAACGAAAGGGCACTAGAAGTCGTCGGCGACATCATCCTAGAACCCAGCGCCCAACCCGGTGTGCCTGTTATTGCTCAAGAATACGAGGGTGCGATTCAGGCGATTTTACGCGCATACGATCGCACTAAAAAAGCCGAAGCCGAAGCTTAGATTAACCCTTTTTCCGCCAACCATTTGCGGTTAAACAGTCTAGATTGATACCGACTGCCGCCATCGCACAGCACTGTTACAATGGTGTGTCCCGGTCCCATTTGTTGGGCAATTTTCAGCGCCGCCCCGACATTAATTCCAACGGATCCACCGACAAAAACTCCGTCTTTTTCTAAGAGTTGATAAACAATCCGAACGGCTTCCCGATCGTCAATTTGCAGCGCATCATCCACTGGGACATCTACCATGTTGGCTGTGACTCGGCTGTTGCCAATACCTTCGGTAATAGACGATCCCTCAATCTTCACTTCACCTGTTTTGAAATAGCTATATAGACCGCTACCCATCGGATCCGCGAGAATACATTTCACATTTGGGTTCTTTTCCTTTAGGTAAAGTGCAACCCCCGCATAGGTTCCGCCCGTTCCTGTCGAAGCCGTCCAAGCATCCACCTTGCCGTCTGTCTGAGTCCAGATTTCAGCCCCAGTGGTTTCGTAGTGGGCAAGGCGATTGGCCAGATTGTCGAATTGATTGGCCCAGATGGCATTGTCGAGTTCGGCAGCGACCCGGCCCGACAGTTTGACGTAGTTATTGGGGTCTTTGTAGGGAACGGCAGGAACTGTGCGGACTTCGGCTCCGAGGGTTCGCAACAAATCAATTTTTTCTTGAGATTGGGTATCTGGAATAATAATTAGGCATTTGTAGCCTTTCGCATTACAAATATGAGCTAACCCTATGCCTGTGTTACCCGCTGTCCCTTCGACGACAGTTCCCCCCGGTTTCAGTAAGCCCTTCCGTTCTGCGTCTTCGATGATATAGAGTGCAGCGCGATCTTTGACAGAGCCACCGGGATTGAGAAATTCTGCTTTCCCTAAAATTTCGCAGCCCGTTTCGTCACTGAAACTATTGAGCCGAAGTAGGGGCGTATTGCCCACAGCACCGACGAAACCTAATTTGATGGCGGAGGTAAGCATGGGGATTTTTAGCTGCGTGGGTGAGGGTTGTCGTTAGATCCTATTTTACAAGAATCCGGGAACGCCGATCGGCCTTCGAGCGGTCTTCAGCAATTCCAAATTCAAAAAAATATGCTTTAAAAGTTTTACCCAGTAAGGATCTGACCTAAGGCTATTTCCTAGCTATCTTTCTACTGACACCAAGTTTTGATTACTTTGCCTTGAATAGTTTGATTTAAAAGATGAGTGTTATGCGATCGGCAATTTAAAGTTTGTTCAGTCACTGACCAACGCTCATTTGGATTAAATAGAATTAAAGATTGCAGGTTCTTTGGTTGTATTGATTGCAGGGTCTGATTCAAACAACTCATCGGTCGTTGGCTGAGGCTGCGCCAAAGTTCTAGGGCTGTTAATGTTTCAGATTTAACTAAGGCATTCCAAAGTTCAGCTAGCGCAAATTCAAACCCGATCGCACCGGGAATTGTTTCTCCAAATGCAACGGTTTTTTCCTCGTAGGTATAGCCGCTATGGTCTATTGCGATCGCATCTATTACGCCAGATTTAATGGCTTGAAGTAGAGAAATCCGATCGATCGGGTTGCCCAGTGGTGATAAAAGTCGAAGATTTGGATCATAGTTCTGGAGATCGCTGGTGTCATACAGAAGATGTTGCCAAGTAACGCTAGCGCTGACAGGTAAGCCTTCAGATTTGGCCGCAGCAATCAGTTCCACCGCGCGGGCCGTGGAGATTCGCATGAGATGAACAGGAGTCTGGATTTCCCGTAGTAGCTCTAGAATCATCGCGATCGGAACTGCCTCGGCACTCGATGGTATACCAGGTAAGCCAAATTTCAGGGCATTTACACCGTCACGAATGGTACCGTTACCCGTGAGATCTACGTCACAGGGCCACAACATAATGGGTTTGCCGAGTGGCTGAAGATAGTCCAGTATTCGCCGCAACATCAGGGCAGCAAAGGCAGGTTTTCCGTCTGAAAAGCCTATGACATGGGGTTCTAGTTCGCTGAATTCACACAATTGTTGGCCTGCGGTATTAAGCGTGAGTGCGCCCCAGAATTGAACGTTGGGACCAATCGCCGCCAGAGTATTCGCCCTATGCCGCATCGAAGTCAGTTGACCTAAATTGTCTAAGGCGGGAGTAGTGTTGGGCAGGAGATTGAGATTAGTAAATCCGCCAGAAATAGCAGATTCAAGTAATGATTCTAAAGTCTCTCGTTCTTCATGGCCGGGTTCTCCCGATCGGCTATACAAATCCGTTAAGCCGGGACCAAAAACACAGCCTTGACTATCAAGGACCACAGCGGAATGGGGAATTGGCAAGGTGGGACCGATCGCTTTGATGGTGCCATTATCAAGCAGCACATCCCCAATGCGATCGTGGTTTGCACTAGGGTCAAGGATACGGACTTGTTGGAGAAATTCGAGCATTTCTAAAGCGCTCCTGCGGCTGTTTTGTCGAGGATGCCGCCGAGGTGAACGGTAATATTGGCGGCGCGTAATACAGGCGGATGGGTGTCGCCTTTGGGATAATCAATTACACTGACAGCTCCGTTACCTTGTTTAAAAATCCAGAATGATTCGGGTCCGACTCCCGTAACGTGACAGAGAATTGCTTTATTAATCGCATCATGAGCGACCACTAGCGTTGTGGTTCCCGGTCTGGCATTTTGAACAATATCGTTCCAAGCTCCGATCGCTCGTTCAAACACATCGTTTAAATTTTCACCTTCGGGCATCTGTACGGTTTCTGGTTTTGCTTGCCATGCATCTAGCAATTCACTATCCGTTAATCGAATTTCAGACTCTAGCTTTCCTTCCCATGTTCCATGACTGATTTCCCAAAGGTCTCTTCGTTCTGTTAGTTCAATGTGTGGATGGTGTTTCAGAATCAATTCTGCCGTTTCTTTTGGTCGTGACATGGAACTCGTCACCGCAGCATCAATTTTTACGGCTTTTAAAAAGTCTCCAGCTTGCTTGGCTTGGTGTTGACCATATTCATTTAAGGGAATGTCAATTTGACCTTGAAAACGACCCTCGCGGTTCCAGTTGGTTTCACCGTGACGCACCAACAATAAGCGTTTGATCCGATCGTGCCTAAGTTTAGGAAGCGGCTCGCCGAGATGGGCTGTGAGGTTGAGTGATTCAATTTGAACCGATTCACCAAATTGACCCGAAAAATTCAGAACGCTGATGCAGCAGTTAGATTGTTCGAGGCGCTGGTGTTCGATCGCAGTCAACCCTATGGCGGTGTTGATTAATGCCCGATTAATGGCGCTGTGGGCAACGATTAGAAGCGTTTGATTTGGGTGTTTTGGAAGCGTGTCATTCCAGAAGCGAGTGGCTTGTTCATAAAGATCCACGATCGGATAGGAATCAACATCAGTACCATCGGCGGCAGTCCCTTTAAGGTGAAGCTTGTGAGGAGCCGATCGCCACTGTTCCATTTGGTCTGGAAACTTAGCCTCGATGTCTGTAAAAAGTAACTCTTCCCAAAGTTTTAGGTTTACTTCTTTCAGATCGTCGTTGTAAAGAATGGGAGTGGTATCGGCCCGATCGGCCATGATGAGTGCCGTGGTTTGGCGGGTGCGCTGAAAGGGGCTGCTGTAAACCGCATCGATCGCAATGCTAGCAATAGCGCTCCCCACTTGGGTACCCATGGTTTGCCCGCGCTGCGTAAGGGTTGATTTATCGCAGTGGCCTTGAACTCGACCTTCGACGTTATAGGTACTTTCGCCGTGACGCACAATAATGACGCGGGTTGCCATGCTAGTTCTCCAAGTTTCACCAAGATCCGCCCCAATCCTACCGCAGTGTGGCACGGCTAAAAATACTTGACAACTCGAAGTCATTTCGACTACGCTTTAGATTCAAGAAACGAACTCATTGTTACTGAATTAAATTTTAGGAGTCCTTATGGTATTTCAAAATCGCGAAGGTCAAAAAGTACCGAGTGTGACATTTCGTGCGAGAGAGAATGGTGAATGGGTTGATATTAAGAGCGATGATTTGTTTGCCGGACGCACTGTTGCTGTATTTTCGCTGCCGGGTGCGTTCACGCCGACCTGTTCTTCGACCCATGTGCCGGGTTACAACCAATTAGCTCCTGCGTTTCATGAAAATGGCGTAGATCAGATTGTTTGCTTGTCGGTGAATGATGGGTTTGTTATGGAGGAATGGTCGAAGGATCAACAAGCGGAGAATGTTCGGTTTATTCCGGATGGAAATGGTCAGTTTACGGAGGGAATGGGGCTGTTAGTTGATAAGGCTGATTTGGGCTTTGGAAAACGATCGTGGCGTTATTCGATGATTGTTAAGGACGGCGTTGTCGATAAGATGTTTATTGAGCCGGAAGAGCCGGGAGATCCGTTTAAGGTTTCGGATGCGGAGACGATGCTTAATTACATTAATCCGAATGCAGTGAAGCCAAAGAATGTGTTTCTATTTACTAAAAAAGGCTGTCCGTTCTGTGCAAAAGCCAAGGAAATGTTGGTCGATCGGGGACTGAGCTATGAAGAAATTACCGTTGGTAAAGATGTTAGCTCGAAAGCATTGAAAGCGGCGACAGATGCGTTGTCGGTTCCTCAGGTCTTTATTGACGGCACGTTAATTGGTGGTTCGGATGATTTGGAAGCTTATTTTGCTTAGAACCATGGGGTGAATGAGAATGCGTGAATGAATGATTCTGTTGGCGAATTCGGTTCAAGTTCAGAGGCTACACTTGTAGCGCGATCGTTCGTTGTCCCAATTTGCCAACAGGATCTTTTAATTTCAAAGGGTATGTCATAAGGCGATGAGATTTGGTTTGAAGCAGGAATTTCGTATTCTCGATGACCTATGGTCGGTCGTAGACCATCGATCGTTCCAATGGGCGATAAGATTTTGGCTTTCCGAGATCTCCCGTGGTAGTCGATAGATGTGGGGACCGGAAGCGCTTGAATTCGCCCAGATTACACAAAAATTGGGGTTCCACCATGGGAGATCTGGAAGAGCAAAGATTTTTTTGAGATATTGTTTGGCAGAAAGACTTATTTTATGCGGCGACCTGAATCGATTCTTGACGATGGCTGATAAGTTCAAAATCGATCGAACCCTGATGATCCTCAGGGAGCAACTGATTGAATTGGATCAATTCAGGAATGATGAACCGTAGTTTTTGCATTAGTTGTGCGATCGTGGGCGCTTCCGTTGCCAGACCCAAAACCTCATCACTCGTCGCGACCCAAACAGCAGCCCCCGTATCCCAAAAAGCATCGACAATGTAGAGAGAGGATTTCTCCATAAAAGCTTTCTCCAAAATCAATACCCACATTATAGTTTACCCCACATTTAAAAGGCCGATCGCCCATTAACAACGATCGGATAAAATGCCCGACCGTAGTACCTATCTCTACTTAACTTGGCAGGATGGGCAATAGTAAATCCGTCGTCCACCAACAGTATCTTTAATGATCGTATCACTGCAAACATAGCAAGGTTGGTTTGTGCGGGAGAACGCCCAATGTCGATAAAACGATCGGGGTTTGCCTTGGGCTTTCAACGTCATAGCAATCTCTAAATCATTTGTAATCCCTTTAGTTGCATAGGATTGACGAGGTACATTGAGAATGGCCTGGGCTAATTTGCTGATCTGTTCAGAGGTACAATCGATCGGCCTTGCAGTGGGATGAATCCCGGCGAGAAAGAGAACTTCACTGCGCAGATAATTACCAAGTCCACAGACAAATTGTTGATCGAGCAATAGCGTCGGAAAACCCCGCCGAAAGAAGCGTTTATCTAAAAGTCTAGTTTCAACCTCCTCAACAGTAATCGTATCATCCAAAACATCAGGGCCAAGTTTTTGCAGAAATGGGTGAATTGCTAAATCATCATCATTCAAAACGAGAATATCAGAAGCACTGTAAAGCAATGCAGATTTTTTATCGGTATGAATTGCTAAACGAAGTTGACGGTTGGTTTGGGGATAGGTCTTCGCTTTACGAATATACCAAACGCCATACAGTTGATTATGACTATAAATTGTCCAACCATTGTCAAAGCGGGTTAGCAATGCCTTACCACGAGGACAAACAGAAACCACCTGCGATCGGGCTAATTCTGGAGCATAGGATTGCAAAGATTCAAACGCAAAGAATACCTCTGTAATCGGCTGATTGACGATCGCTTTGGCAATCTTATCCGCAGCAAGACGAATTTCTGGGCCTTCGGGCATAGGACAATAGGAAGACGAACGATCTCTATATTACGGCGATTTTCAGAAATAATATTACGGTGTAATAACTTCAACGTCCGAATCCAGACCTTCTCATAACAGACTCATCAATTTTTCTGGAGCCAAGAATCCAAAGCCATAGATTCTCCATTTTAAATTGGCTTATTCAGTCAACTTGATGATCTTCGATCGGTTATTGATCATTACCTGTTGTTCGATCGCCCGACCCTAACCGACACCTAAAGGTCGATTGTAAACCATCGTCTCTCCTCAAGAAATCCATGGTTTTCACGATCGAACTTCAATTCCTATTTAACAAAGAACCAGAGTAAACGATCGATTGTATTATTTAGTGCCTGAACGAAGCATTCTAAACCCATAAACATAGATATCAGGAAAGCTATAGCGTTCTTCTTTGACACGCCATTTTGCGACTCCAATTTTATTGAGAAAATCAGAAAATTCATCAAATGTAGAAGCCACTTCTTTTGCCGTTGAAGACCATATTTTTTCTAGCTCTTCCCTAGAGGGCAAAGCTGAAACACCTTCTAATGCATTGAAGAAAGATTCCAGATCAGGATATTCCTGTCTAACTGCTTCGCAACGCTCTTCTGATGCTTTTTCAAGCCCAATCTCTAGAGACTTTCCTCGAAGTAAACGATCAGTGGGAGACTGAATCGTAGATTGTCCTCTATAGGTTAATTCCTGTTCCTTCGCACCTTGCAACAGAGCACTTAAACTACGAGGAAATGTTGTCCCACTAGCATCAGTCAGACGTTCAAAAATCCATCGAGAAACATATTTAGCTTTGTTCCCGCTCCTTCTACGACTTCCCCATAGTGACTCTAAAGCACGATTTACGACTTCCTCGTTAGCTTGGTCAATATTTTCTACAGGTGACAACCGATCAATTAAATCCTTAAATCCCGGTGCCTGAATTGTTTGACGAAGTGCCAATCTCAAGAAGTCTATTCTCGTCCACTGCAATAAAAGATCACGACCATTGAAATGACTTTTGTTATCAAAATTAAGTTCACTCCAAATATCTTCTCGGAGAAACACTTTAAAACGAATGAATGTAAGTCGTCTGGCATCACAAGCTTGAACAAGCTGAAATAATCCTGTTAATGCATTTTTTCTTATGCCATCTTGTTTTGGGAAGTCCTCATCCAAGTCATCATATAAGAACCAAAGCATTTTAGACTCTATATTCTGTTTGTTGTTTAGTAAATCCAGAGCATCAGGCAATATTGACCTCAATTCAGTCTCCGTCGATAGTTCAATTAATGCTTTCGTATGTTCAGATTGCCATGCTTCTGAGGCGACCCGTTGTAGGATTTTACGCAATTCTCTAAACTTCTCACCTTTGATGAGGTTGATAAATTTTAATTCTCTATGCTGTGAAACTCGTAGAACTAAGTATGACCGCCAAAGTGACTCCCAAGAACCATTTTTCTCTAGAAGTTTTTGATTAATATCTCTGAACTCGTCGCGTGTAGGACGGCTAGGATTAAAGCTACCATGTCCAGATAGAAAATAAACATTATCCAAGCGTCCACGAGCTAATTTTTTTGCTACGGATTGAGACTTTAAAAGAAGAAGATATAATGCCGTCTTTCCAGTCCCTTTTCTACCTTTTATCAAACAAGTTCCTTCGTCTAAAAATTTATCAAAATTAGCAGTTTTTTGAAACAAATTACTCAGACTTTCACCAAGATCAGCAGAAGCATTTAGGGCTGGAAATCCCAGCTCTTCTATTAGCTTCCAACGCCCTTCAACATTCGCAACGGCCCCTTTTAGCTGAATTTCATTAATATCTTCATCAACCAAATTAGCAATACGACTATAGTAATCAAGCAGGCCAACCACAGGATAATGGTCAGCCAAGGCGATGGGTTGTAGGTATGGAATTATTAGCGGCTCTGAAACATAATTCTGAGAATCTTCATTCAAATCGATTTCTTCTATTGGCTGCCCCAACATTGCTTCGCGCAAGTTTGTGTAAATTTTATTGATTTTATCTATTCCGACATCACTTAAGTCAGGTACAGGTGAAAAAACAAAATCAATCGATAACTTTCCAACAGAATTTAGAGAATTTAGAAGAAGCTGAACTCCTTCTCGGTTTTGTTCATTTGGGAATAAAAATATAATTGCTTCATTAGCTGCTTGAAGTAAGGACAATGCACCCCACTGATTAATCCCGGTCCGAGAATCTATCAATATGATATCAGGATTGAGATGTTGCTTAATTTCATCCCTAAAGGCAGACCAGAGTGTCGCTCCATTCTCTAAAATAGTACCTGCTCGTAAATCATCGACTTTAGAGATATAGTCTAAATCTAATGATCCTGCAGGGACCACAAAAAGTCTTCCTGGAGAATCTGGTATTTCGACCTCACCAAATATTTCAGTAATTAATACTGTTGGGGTTACTCCATTTGGTAAGTAAGCACGATCGTAAAAATAATCAACGATTCCTTGTTCGGGCTTTGGATTCAATCTGAGTGCTGTGCTTAAACCCGGTGCTTCCAGATCCAAATCAACTGCTACTACTTTACGACCCCGTTTAGCTAGAATCCAAGCAACATGAGTCAAAGCTGTCGTTCGACCTACACCACCTTTAAAGGAATAAAAAGTTACAATTCGAGGGGCGCAAGGTTCTTCTGAAGAGACTTGAGTATGATTTTGCGGATTTGCTGCCCATGATGCCAGATCTTGCCATGTTTGAATGGCATTACCCTGTACAGGTTGTGGAAACGATAGTTGTAAAGAATTCGCTTCTTGAGTAGTATATAAAGAAAGAAATCCCAGAGAAAGCGGAAACTCATGTAAAATATGCCGCAATTCTTCCTTCCGCTGGGAAGTAGACATGCCCACTAATTTGTCGCTGACGACCATTAAATTCAAAAGACCAGCAGTAGAAATACTAAATTCTGTCCATTCTTGGGGAGATTGAATATAAATAGAATCAAGTTTTTGTTTAAGTGTTATTTTCCAAGATGTCTTCATAATAGCCATCCTATCAAAGATTTGTACTTTGTTTTATTAACCAACCTCTCAGTCGTTGATAAGCTGACCACCACTGCTTGTATAGTTCGTCGTGGGGTTCATCGTTAGAGTAACGTATATCAATAAAGTTTTCACTTGGCTTTTCAACTATTTCAAACCACTTTTTTACTTCTGGATTCTTTTCAATTCTGGAGCGTAAGCGATTGTGACTTTTAAAAGCACCCTGAAAGCTGTGGCCCGGATTAGTAATGGTATGACCTGGCTTATTAGAATCGGTTTTCCATTCTTTAATCGAGTTTCTCGGGAGGGAGTCCATAATCATAGACTTCAACAGACATTCTATCGTACAGCCTCCAAAATGCATGGCAGCTATTTTTCTAACTGAATCATGAAGAACCTCAGTATCTTGGTGCCGTTGTAGAAATGCTGCTTGATAGTCTTCCATAATGATTGGTGAATTCCGTACTTTTAACCATAGTCTAACTTATGTCCATTCCATTTTGGTCTGAATAGAGTTAAGAAGCCTTTATAAACCGATCGCCCCTCCCAAAGAAGAGACGATCGCCTAATCAATCTTAACCCACAAGCTCGATCGCCCGTTTTGCGATCGCATCTGCTGTAATGCCATTGAACGTCATCAATTCACCTGCCGAAGCCGTTGTTTCACCGCGCTTCCAGGCGAAAACGTCACGGTTTGCTTTGCTGCGGAGAAGAACAGGTTCCAGCATATTTGCCGTACCGCCCGTCACTCCAACCAACGCATCACCGCCAAACAACGCATCAAATTCCGCATCATCCAAGAACCCAGAATCCGCTTCCGAACAAGTATCCCAAAGGACATCAGAACTGCGATACAAACGACGAGGATTGATCACCGCCACCACACGCACGCCAAACCCATCAGATTCCAGTTGTTTTGCAGCAGCCAGAACCGGACCAAGAACTAAGTCACCGATCGTGGCAATTACAACAGTCTTAGAACCCTTACTTTCATGCAATACCACACCACCCCTTTCAATCCCTTCACGAGTTTGAGCAAAGGTTGTATGAATTGGTAAGGGTGATTTACTAACCGTAATTGTTACACCTTTGTTCTTCGTAGAAAGCGCCCATTCATAGCAAACTTGAGTGCCGTTCGCATCTGTGGGGAACAAGGCAAAAACATTTCCATTGCGCAACATTGATGCAAAATACGCTTCGATTTCTGGGCGTTGATGGGTCCAGCCATTCCGACCTTGTTCCAATGCACCTGCCGTAAACAAACAAATCGTCGAAGGCGTAGGGCGACGAAGTTCTGCCATGGCTTGCGTCACAGTTTGCCAGATGGGTAAACCATTGATTGCAAAGGACTCATAGGAACACCAAAGCGATCGTGCCCCAAACAATGCCATCCCCACCGCCAAGCCCGCACAAGCATCTTCACTCAGTGGTTCATACACCTGACCACCGGGAGATTGATTGTAAAGCGGATCTTCTGTTGGGTGATTGATTTTGAGAACTTGATTGATATTAGCAATTCCAGAGGCTTCATTCCCGTCAGCATTCGTGACAACAAAATTAGAATCAGTTTTACCGACATAACCGACAATGGCACCCATCGCAGTGGTAGAAACTTTATTCTCCCCCCCGACTTCAAACTCGACCAATGGTAATTTACCCAAATCTGGCAATGGTCGAGTGAATTCAGTCACCGCAACTTTACTAGAACTACCGCCCCCTGCGCGCACACAGTTCGATCGGACCAATTCCCAAGCTTCTGGCGACAATGCACAGGACTTCATTCCGGCAATAATATCGGCATTCTCCAACGTATGATGTGGATACAAATTATGAGACTTCGCACCACGAGCATGAACTCCAGCGCCTTTAAGTTGTTTGATAATCATCACCGTCAACGTCCCACCCAGCGCAGACTTTGCCGCTTTATCTGCCGCAGCCAAAACTGCCTGATTAAAGGCTAGACGTTTCTCAAAAGAGAACATCGTACTATCAACATATTCACCCGGTTGATTTTGATCATCAAAGTCTTTGGCATTCACCAAAATCACTTCTTTGAATCCATTCCCGGTCCAATAGGCCGTCATATCTTCATTAGATTTCAGCGACACCATACTATGATGTTCCTGCGAAAAACCATTCCAAACCAATACAGGCAAGAAATTTGTCACTTTTGGATATGCAGTATTGAAATGCCCGATCGCACTCATAATGTATGGCTCACCCAAACCACCATCGCCGATCGTACAAGGGAACAACACGCCCGGATTCAACAACGCCCCCGCCATGGCAAAATGCTGGCCTTGACCCAACGGACCTGCCGGAGCTAGCAATCCTGGAATTTGACCCGATAAGTGCCCCAGCAATCCATGACGTTCCCGGAACCGATCGCGCAAATCAGTAACATTCTTAATCCCCATATCTTCCAGAGATTGATCCAAGAACATCGCACAGTAGAATCCCGGTGCATGGTGTCCTACTTCCGTCACAAAATTCTTATGCCCCAATAGCACCAATGCCGCATAAGCCTCCGCTTGGCTGGCGAACCCTCCTGGGTGTCCTGATGCTTTACTAGCTGTCATTTGCAGCATCAGATAGCGTAGCGCATCACTGTAGAGCATTGATTGATAAGCGGCTGACGGGTCGGTTGGGTTCACAGCTTTGGCAGTGGGTCCGATCGCCGCCGTTTTGCCATACTGCTCAAAGCCTTGAGGCGTTTCACCGAAATACTGAATACCGTCG
>JANXNM010000573.1 GCA_025354065.1 Synechococcales cyanobacterium 340R_concoct_173_sub
GATGCCGGGATGTTTTTTGTGGAAGGGTCCGAGAAGACGTGGGACAAAATATTTTGCCGTGGTGGTGGTGGAGAGGCGCAGTCGTCCTTTTTCCATGCCTTGTAGGTCGCTGAGGTGCATTTCAAGCTGGGCCACCCGATCAGCAATATCTCGGCTAGCCTCCAGCACGGATTGACCCGCTTCAGTCAGATAGAGACGTTTACCTATCTGATCAAAAAGCGGTAGGCCCATAGCTTTTGTCAATTGCTTAACCTGCTGGGAAACTGTGGGCTGAGTTAAGTTAAGCTCCTCTGCTGCACGGGTAAAACTACCGTGACGGGCGATCGCTTCGAGGATGTTGAGCTGATGTAATGTGGCTTGAGTCATCATCTGGCACTGCGAAAGGGCGCTATCTAACCCTAGACGGATACTACACACTCTACCATATATAAAATCTATGGTCTGTATCAGAAAGCAATACTTTTCTCTATTTACCAAAAGCGGTATGCTCAATATAGCAATAGAAAATACCTATTTAAGTTTTGATAAGCATAGATTTAATCTATTTGCTTTCGTTGTTTTCTGATCTTCAAGGAAAAATTAGCTATGCCATCGTTTCAGCGTCGTCAGTTCTTGTTTGCCATGGGCGCAGTTGCCGGGTCTGTTGCCTTAAAAGGTTGTATGGGGAATCCTCCCGATGAAAAATCCGGTGCCTCGAAGCAATCTGCACCGAATGTCTCAACCGGATCTGGTCTTAAGGCAGGTGAAGAGCCAGAGGTGAAAACCGCAAAGTTGGGTTATCTTCCGATCGTGGAATCTGCGCCGCTTATCATTGCCTCGGTCAAAGGCTTTTTTGCTAAGTATGGAATGCCAGATGTAAAAGTTGAGAAACAAGCCAACTGGGGAGCGGCTCGCGATAACGTCAAAATTGGGTCCGGTGGTGGCGGGACTGATGGTGGGCAATGGCAAATGCCTATGCCTTATTTGATAACCGATGGGGTTATTACCGATGGCAATAAAATCCCTATGTATGTCCTTTGTCAACTTAATACCCAAGGAAATGGCATTGCCTTAGCGAACAAGCACAAAGGTAAGAACGTTGGTCTAAAATTCGACCCGAAATACTTTGCTGACTTGAAAGCGAGTGGAAACCGTTTTAAAGCTGCTTACACTTTCCCGAAATCCAATCAAGAATTCTGGATTCGATATTGGCTGGCGGCGAATGGTGTGGATCCCGATGAAATGGTGGACCTGCTGACAGTTCCAGCTTCGCAGACGGTGGCGGACATGAAGCGAGGTGCAATGGATGCGTTTAGTACGGGCGATCCTTGGCCAAACCGGATTGTTGCGGAAAACATTGGTTTTATTTCAGCCCTGAGTGGAGATCTTTGGCCTTCGCATCCAGAAGAGTACTTTGCGCTCCGGAAAGATTGGTCGGATAAGAATCCCAAAGCGACAAAAGCCCTGTTAAAAGCATTAATGGAAGCGCAACAATGGTGCGACAACTTCGATAATCGCAAAGAACTGGCCAGTATTGTTTCTCAGCGGGAGTACTTTGGGGTTCCAGAAGCAGTGCTTGAAGGACCGTTGATGGGACGATACGATATGGGCGAAGGACGGAAAATTGACGATCGAAAACAAGCTGTTTTGTATTGGAAAGACTCGAAAGGGAGCACTTCCTATCCTTATCAAAGTCATGATCTGTGGTTCCTCACCGAAAGCCATCGATGGAACTTCTTGGATAAGGCGCAGTATGAAACGGCAAAGGCTTTGATTCCTACGGTGAATCGTGAAGATATCTGGAAACAATGCGCTCAGGAAATTGGAATTCCAGCGGCTGATATTCCGACTAGCACATCCCGT
>JANXNM010000574.1 GCA_025354065.1 Synechococcales cyanobacterium 340R_concoct_173_sub
GATGCCGGGATGTTTTTTGTGGAAGGGTCCGAGAAGACGTGGGACAAAATATTTTGCCGTGGTGGTGGTGGAGAGGCGCAGTCGTCCTTTTTCCATGCCTTGTAGGTCGCTGAGGTGCATTTCAAGCTGGGCCACCCGATCGGCAATATCTCGACTAGCCTCTAGCACAGATTGGCCCGCTTCAGTCAGATATAGACGTTTACCTATCTGATCAAATAGCGGCAGACCCATAGCTTTTGTCAATTGCTTAACTTGCTGGGAAACCGTGGGTTGAGTTAAGTGAAGCTCCTCTGCTGCACGGGTAAAACTACCGTGACGGGCGATCGCTTCCAGGATATTGAGCTGGTGTAGTGTGGCTTGAGTCATTGTCTGGTACTGCGAAAGAACGCTATCTAACCCTAAACGGATCCTCATCACTTTACCATATATAAAATCTATGGTTTGTATCAAAAACTAGTACTTTTCTCTATTAACTAAAAGCGTTATGCTCAACACAGCGATAGAAAACACCTATTCAAATCCTGATCAACATAGATTAAACCTATTCGCTTTCGTCAATTTTCTGATTTCTAAGGGAGAAGCAGTTATGTCATCGTTCCATCGTCGTCAGTTCTTGTTTGCTATGGGGGCTGCTGCGGGGTCTGTCGCCCTAAAAGGCTGTCTGGGCAATCCCCCGGACGATAAGGCTGGTATGTCGTCGAAGCAATCTGCACCGAATGTCTCAACCGGATCTGGTCTTAAGGCAGGTGAAGAGCCAGAGGTTAAAACCGCGAAGTTGGGTTATCTTCCGATCGTGGAATCTGCGCCGCTTATCATTGCCTCGGTCAAAGGCTTTTTTGCTAAGTATGGAATGCCAGATGTCAAGGTCGAGAAACAAGCCAATTGGGGATCTGCTCGCGATAACGTCAAAATTGGATCCGGTGGCGGTGGGATTGATGGTGGACAATGGCAAATGCCGATGCCTTATTTGATGACCGATGGGATCATCACTGATGGCAACAAAATTCCTATGTATATCCTTTGTCAGCTTAATACTCAAGGAAATGGCATTGCCTTAGCGAACAAGCACAAAGGTAAGAACGTTGGTCTAAAATTCGACCCGAAATACTTTGCTGACTTGAAAGCGAGTGGAAACCGATTTAAAGCCGCCTACACTTTCCCGAAATCCAATCAAGAATTCTGGATTCGATATTGGCTGGCGGCGAATGGTGTGGATCCCGATGAAATGGTGGACCTGCTGACAGTTCCAGCTTCGCAGACAGTGGCGGACATGAAGCGAGGTGCAATGGATGCGTTTAGTACGGGCGATCCTTGGCCAAACCGGATTGTTGCGGAAAACATTGGTTTTATTTCAGCCCTGAGTTCAGATCTTTGGGCGGCGCATCCGGAAGAGTACTTTGCGCTCCGGAAAGATTGGTCGGATAAGAATCCTAAAGCAACGAAAGCCCTATTAAAAGCATTAATGGAAGCGCAACAATGGTGCGATAACTTCGATAATCGCAGAGAACTGGCCAATATTGTTTCCCAGCGCGAATACTTCGGGGTACCAGCAGCAGTGCTTGAAGGACCATTGATGGGCCGATACGATATGGGCGAAGGACGGAAAATTGACGATCGAAAACAAGCTGTTTTGTATTGGAAAGACTCGAAAGGGAGCACTTCCTATCCTTATCAAAGTCATGATCTGTGGTTCCTCACCGAAAGTCATCGATGGAACTTCTTGGATAAGGCGCAGTATGAAACGGCAAAGGCTTTGATTCCTACGGTGAATCGTGAAGATATCTGGAAACAATGCGCTCAGGAAATTGGAATTCCAGCGGCTGATATTCCGACTAGCACATCCCGT
>JANXNM010000627.1 GCA_025354065.1 Synechococcales cyanobacterium 340R_concoct_173_sub
CAGTCGAACCGCCAACACCAACACCAACGCCAAGCAACACCGCCCCAATGACTACGGGGGAATTATTCACAGCTTTGAAAGCGCGAGGATACTCTGGCGGTGCGTCCACTCTCAGTCTGAAATTAAACCAGGCGCGGGCTACTCGGCAGCTTCCAGAATGGCTAGAAGAATACGGCGTGGTCGCTGACTGGCAGATACGGGAGAACGCGGCCCCCACTAGCAACCGGGTCCGGTGGTTGCGAATTGCCCAAGTCTAAGACCCTGACTTAACGCATCCTCCGGCGATCATCATGTGGGTTTTTAGTGTGGGTATGGGCGATCGAGCCTAGTCATGCTGGTACTCCATAAAGTGTCCGACAATCGGGCAAGAGGGTTTCAATCGGCATCCTTAAGCAATCCATCAAAGCGCGAACATTTAACCCCTCAGAGAGCCACACAGAACGACCCGCCACAGCAGAAACCGTCCAAACTTCGCCGGGGTGTGTTGCTGTTTTGCCCCACACGATCGATCGGCCCGGTTGCAGTGGGGATTTATCTGTTTCGAGATCCGGCTTGTAATCGTTGTGATGTTCCACCAACGCCGCCATCATTTCGGCATGGTGGGGGGATGCAACAAGCTTGTAAGCATTAACCCGTACTGTCTTTGGACCTTTAGGCCGCCCGCCCTTTGAAGGGGTATTTTCAGGCTTAGAGGTTTCCGGTCCACTAAAAATACCAATAGAGACATTTAGGTATTTTTGGTGGACCGGAAACTCATTAGGATCGGGAATTCTGATTTTCTGATCCTCAAAACTGTATCCCATCTTGGTTTTGAGCAAGTCAGAAACGAACCCCATCGGCTGAGAGTCTTTTTTTACCGTTAGCCCTAGGACTGCTTTTACCTCATCGGCAATTAATAGAGCAGACTTGAACACCGATCGGACTAAGTGATGTTCCTTGTGAATATGGGCATCGCTCCCAACGAGGGAAAGTAACGCCTCTAAGTTGAGTTTCTTGAGTACCTGAATTTTCCGATCGCGCCCATGGATATCGCGTCCCCAAATGGTGCCAGTTGCCTCTATTTGCCTACTCACGGCCCGCCGATCGCTTTCAGATGCCATCCCCTCATTCTGAAATTCAGTAGCAGTCAGGATGGCATTTTTGAGCCGCTTACCTTGCAACTCATCGGCCCAATATGTTCCGACCCATGAGGGCTGATCTACCAGGTCACTATACCGATCGCGGTCGATTGCCTTCAGACAAACAACTTTATCCAGCCATTTCAGATCGGCATCCCTAAGCTTCATCCGTGCCGAATCAGGGGTGATTCCTGAATCATCGGCATTTGTCCAATCTTGGATCCGCTGATCTCGTTCGATTTTTTTAGCTTCCTTCAAAACTTTGGACTCGGATCCGTTTAGTTGGATCTCCATTGGCGTGATGATGTGCCCATCCGCTCGAATCAAGTCGAGTAACGCCGCCCGTAAGCAAGCTTCACCCGCGTTCGATCGGGCCTCATACTCTGCTGCTAGTTGATGGGCAGCGGCGATCGTAGTTTGACGCTCTACTGCGAACCCATGGGCATTTGTTACCTCTGTACTAACTTTTCTCCACTCGTTCAGAATTTTCTCTGAATCAAAATCCTTACCGATCGCTGTCTGGGAGTACTCCGCCGCCACGATGTATCTAGGGACTGAAGCATCACGCAACCGCCCAAGCATCTGATAGGCGGTGAATGGCTCCAGTCCGCTGGCATAAAGTACAACAGCATCGAATAAATCTGTACCCTCAATCGATAGACCACATTCGATCGATGGCGATCCGATAAATAGCCCCAAAGTTGCCGATCGCAATTCAGGTCCGGCATCCTGTAACACTCCTTGCTGCCATTTTTCAGGTGAGGTCTTTGAGTCAATCCGTTCTGTTTTAATGCCCCGCCGCCGATAAATACCCTCAATGTCTTCACAAGCACTCTGGGATGTCGTCAGCAACATCACGCGCTGACCTTGGGCGATCAGTTTGTCGAGAAGGGCGATCGTCGCTTTTTTCTGTGTTGCCGCTGTTGGGAGTTTTGGAACGCCATTTTCATCAATGGCTGAAACGTTGAAACACTGCCACGGATTCGGCTGCTGCTGGTTCTGTGCAACGATGATTTTGAGAGTATTGCCTGATAACCATCTCAACGATTTAACCGACAGCGCTGTTAGATTTGCCTCGCCACCAATAATCCAGCCGCCGCCGCCAGCGATGGCCTTAAGTAGGCTACCGAGTTTGTTGATAACCTCGATCCGTCTTGCAGGTCGGAGTGTGGTCGAAGTCAGTAGATGTTTACAAAATGCGTCAAGTTCATCCAAAATCAACAACACCTTACGACCATCAGCGATCGCACTGATCAGGGTGTCAAAGCGCCGCCACAGGCTATCTATGCAATAGGCCATCTCACTCTCATGTTCCATCCGTTGCGCTGTCCTAGCTCCACAGGCGAGGGTGTGGATGTGGAGCAACCCCAGACGCATTGATGTTTGTTTGAGTAAATTGTTACGGTGCCCGATCGCGTCACAGATCAAGTCTGGGTACTGACTTTGAAGCGCCGCCTTGATTTCTCCGAAAGTGTGAGTTTTCCCGATGCCCATTGCAGCTAGAAACAGTAGTGCCTCTCCCAGTTCTGGAGGGCGGAAGTTACAGCCGCTCATCGTGACAGCATTAGCATATAGATCAGGAATAGCCCGCGCTGACAAAGCTTCCCAAGTGCCCAACGCCGCCGCCGCCGCGTCTTTTTTGACCCATTGCCCAAAGTCCTCAGATTTTGTCATCAAGTCAAAGAACGCCGCGCCGCCATTGGCTGAGATATAGTCGTCAGCGCCCTTGCCTAATGCCGATGCCCATTGCAGGACATGAACTGATGACGCTACAGATTTAACGGCCTTCCCAGTCCGAACGATCGCACAGTGGACGGCATGTTTAGCGCTCGTCTTGGTGTCGGAGTCAAAGGCAAAATAAACCGCTTTACCCCGCGCCGCGTCTCTAAATTCTGGTAATAGCAGTTTAGGATCGCCGCCTACTTGTTTGCTCTGAAAGGCACTGTTTACGCCGTAGAAGCTAATAGACGGAATTCCTAGGCTCAAGATACTCAAGCACTTTGTACCGCCCTCAGTGGCGACTAGGGGCAGCTTTTGGGCTTCATCTGAACGATCGAACCATGACCAAAAATCCCCAAACATTGGGACATCTACGCCCCATTTCTTGCGCATTAATATCCGAATTTCGGGAGGGACTGAAGGACGAAATACCAGTGACCCACGGCCCTTGATTGATTCGTATTTCTGGGGCTTGCCATCTTTATCAACGCGGGGGACATCTAGGCGGATCTGCCATGGCTTGCCATCTTCACCCATAAACGCCGCGCCCTCGTTCCATGGTCGATTCCCACCAAACCCCGCCTTGTTTGGGATTTTCCAGTTAAGCGCTTCATACAATTCCTGACCGCTCAAGAATTGAACATTAGCTGCATATACCGCCTGGTGTATCGCATTCTCGTTTAGACAACGATCGCCCCATGTTTTCTGAAATGGTGCTTTAGCCGCACCCTCATGGACACTCTCAACCGTTCGATGCAATGTGGGGTTATACATTGGAACCGCCTCCGCCTTCGATCGCAATCAGCAGCCGATCTACAAGCCGCGATCGCCATCTGCTGTAGGGCAGTGACGTAAGCCGATCGATCGCCCAACGCCATAAAAAGACGGTGATACTCTGTCTGGCACTATTTTTTAGTAAAAGCTCAAAAACCTTACGGACTGTGCGATCGAGTTGGTTAAGACGATCGTTTTGAGCTATACTATGATAGACACCCCGGTAAGCCGATCGGGATTCGGAAGATGAAAAATTGCTGAAATCAGCCGAAGAGGAATCGCTGAGAGGGGATAAAAAATTGCTGAAATTAGTCGAAGAGAATTCATCGATCGGAGCCAAGAAAGTATCTTGACAATCCCGGAGATATTGTTGCATTGTTGAAGAACTGACTTCAGCCCTAACTAAGGTTGAACGAGGTAAAAACATCTAAGAACAGACAGAAATTGGGTTTATCGAAACCCGCACCCCGTAAGCGCGGCAAACGCTTACGGGGATATTTTTTTGGCAATTAAGCCGCTAGTGAATCAATTAACTCACGCAAGATAAAAGCCTTAGATTTGTTGCGCTTTTTTGCGACCGATCCAAGATTATCGAGCTGCGACCGCGTGGCCTTGAATGTGGATAAAACCAAGTCCA
>JANXNM010000658.1 GCA_025354065.1 Synechococcales cyanobacterium 340R_concoct_173_sub
CTTTTACTTTTTTCTTCCCTTCTACATTAAACAATCCTGACTTAATTAGTATATTTTCAACTTTTCTGATATTTCTCAACACATTTGTTTCATCTAATCCCCAGCTTACTCCTATATGAAACTGCGTTCTATACTCCCTCCAATACTCCAATGTCATTAATACTTGGTCTTCAATGCTTAATTTACTCGGTCTGCCGCTCTTTTTTGCCAGCGCTTTTTCTGCTGCCACGACCTTTACCATTTGCTCAAATGTTGCTGGAGTCACGCCGCACAATCGTTTGAACTCTACAGGCTCTAAATTCTTAGCTTGGTTGTAACTCATTTTCAATTAGCTCAATTTATATTTATCTTACAACTTTATTCGACTTTCGCAGGAGGTCTATTGATCGGATGCTCCTGGAAAAGATTCCCCTAGCTGGGATTGCTCGAATGCAAGTTAGTGAACGTTGGCTTCAGCAGTACGTTAACGCGTACTACGAACCCGCCCTGCTCAACAGGTGCAAGTGCAACCGAGACCCCGGCGACGACTGACGGTGCAGATGGATGAGTTGTGGTCGTTTGTGGATGACAAAGGGAACGAGCAGTGGGTCTAGCTGGCATTGGATGTCGAGGCGCGTGAGATTGTCGGCTGCTACATTGGCGACCGCTCCGGGGAGTCCGCTCAGGCGCTTTGGAGATCATTACCAGGGGTCTATCGACAATGTGCAGTCTATTGAGCGCAACTTTTGGGTGTCCTACCCGGTGTGCCCAGCAAGCGACAAATTGCCTTCGGCAACGCTACGCGAACGGGCTGTGGGCCAGGAAAGTGGGCTGACCCGTTACATTGAACGATTCAACAACACGCTGCGTCAATGGGTGTCCCGCCTAGTCCGCAAAACCTTGTCGTTCTCGAAGAAATTGGACAATCACATCAAGGCGATCTGTAACTTCATCCACCACTACAACGAACAACGATAACGGACGATTGCTCAAAGTCAGCCTATTTTCCCTATCCTTTCCTAAATGGCACTACCCATAGTGGTTCAGTTTTAAACTTTCTCTTAAATCCGAGCAATTGTGCCGTCAACTCCAATTAACGAATGGGCACAAATCCTACCTGCTCTGCAAGCTTTTGACCCTCATCGCTCAAGAGCATATTGGCATAGGCAACTCCTGCCTGCTCATCCAATCTGCCGTCTCGTTTAATGATGACGAACAGCCGTCTGGTAATGGGGTAAGAACCATCTGCAAAAGCCTTTTTATTGATGCTTGTACAGGTGGCATCAGTACAGGGAGACACAAAATTCTGACTACCATCTTCTTTAGAAATTGCAATCAAGCGGATCAATTTCTGGTTGATTACTTCTGATGCCGTGGCATAACTAATCCCACCTGGAGTCGTCCCGACCTGGCGAATTGATGAAGTCGTGTCTCTCACTTCCTGGACATTGGCACCGAGCGGTTGCTTTGCCATAACATTCTCATAAAAGAAATCAACTGTGCCACCAGCTTGCAAATTGCGACTAAAAGGGGCAATCGCAAGATCCGGACCTCCTACAGCTTGCCAGTTGCGAATTTTGCCTGTGAAAATATCCCGTGCTTGAGCCAGAGTCAACCCTTTTACCCCTTGATCAACCAATTGTGGATTGACATATAAGGCGATGCCATCCAGCGCCACTGGCACTTCTTTCAACGTGAAACCCCGGCTCTTTGCCTTAGCATATTCGTCATCTTTAAGCGACCGGGAGGATTGAGCGAAACTAAGCTGTCCGCCAATCAACATTTCAATCCCCATACCAGAGCCTGGTTTTCCTGCAATAGGATCTGTATAGCGCATTTGAAACTGCGGATACGCTTGATTGATGACTCCTACTACTGTTTGAGATCGCAAAGGTGCAAAGGTAGTTGATCCCCCGTAGTTGAACAATCCTTGAGGGACATTTTGCACCTCTGCAAGAGTGCGGTAAGTAGAGACCAATGCACCTTGAACCTGGGGAGTAGGGGAAACTGGCGATGTTCCAGAAACCGGAGTAGGTTGACTGCTGGCAGCCGCCGGAGGACTACTGGAGACAACTGGTTGAGGAGCTAGCCCTGGGATTTTGTCTTTTAAGAAGTAAACTCCTGCACCTAAGAGTGCGAGCACCCCTGCGCCGATCGCTACCACAGGCAAACCCGTTTTACGCAAAGGAGTCCCACAAATCTCACATTTAGCGGCAGTAGAAGGATTGCGATCGTGTTCGCATTTCGGGCACTTGATGTAATTGAAGTTGGTGGTCATAAGAGTCCCTATAAGTTAAATAGCTCAGTGGCTTTGTTGACCAAAAGCAGACAGACGATGAAAATGATCAAGCAAAATGAATTTGTCTAAACGCTATAACCTGAGTTCATCACGCACGTTGGACTCGATCGTGGCAATTTGCTCATTGGTCAACTTCAGTTCTTCCTGAAGCTCCATCAACTGCGCCTGCTCTTCGAGATCAATTTCACCATCATTGCCAATGAACGCTTGGAACATCAATGTGTACTCTTCAATAGCTTCACTGGTCACGGGTTGAGGCGCGACCTCGGCAATAATCCGGTCTGCCAGTTCCTGAGAAATCGCGTGTTTCTGGCGCAAGCGTTCTAGAAGCTGTAGCTCAGTTGCCGATGGGTTACCCCGGCGATAGCAAGTCTGCGCCAGTTTCCGAAATTTCTCGATATTTTCGGTGCTGGCAGCGACTGTTGCATTGCCATTAGAGGTTGAAGCCAAAGATGCCGCCGGGGTGGAGACTTTTGCGGTAGTTACAGATGGAACTGAGGTCGGCACTGCAATAAACAGATTGTGAGTTTTGATGTACTCATCGATCGCAGTTTCAACCTTTTCATACTCTGGACTATCTTTACCGTGCGGTAGGTTAGCCTCAAATTGAGTCAGGTAGGCAAGCAATCGTTGATGCAAGGCTTGCTTATCCGGCTTCGTCACAGCGCTCTTTCCAATGCTGCTGAGTGCATCGCCCAGGATATTACGAGGCGTAGCGTTGGCATCACCCAGTAAGTACTCTTCGGCTTCACGCAGGTCAGCACCCAGCGTTTGCGTTTTTTCCCGTCCAGTCTGCTTATCTTGATAGCGCATTCGCACTTCAGAATAGCCCGTTGCTTTGTTCTCGTTCGTGGTGATCAGTTCTAGCGCCACGCCTAGCACCACGTTCTGTTTCACCTGCATTTCTTCTTGCGGCGCAGGCAAGAAATCTTTGAACTGGCGGTTGTCATGATGCGTGTGCAGTGGATTCTTATCAGATTGGGACACTGAACGGTAGATTGCCCGCATCTTCTCCATCCCTTCAAGCAGCCGTAAAGGGAAAGCGCCCACCTCATGAATGAAATAGATTCGGTGAGGGTCGTTCAACGGTTTGATGTTCTTGTCATCCAAGGCGCTCACTTTCCGTAGAATCGGTAAGATTGCTGCCACTGCCGGGTCGGTAGGCTTGCTGCCACCCTGGATGCCGACTAATTTTTGCCGTTTCTCTGCCAGGTCATCCCAGCCCAAGCCCATTTGTTCTTTGCTAAACCGTAAAAACGGCTCACTCTTTTGAAATGTGGTTTTGATTTGAGCTTCCTGCTGCTCTAGGGTCGGATAACGTTCCAAAAACTTACGAGCCGTCGAGATTTGAACTTTGGTGCTGGCTTTGAATTCATCCTGGGTGCGCCCCAAGATTCGCTCTTGTAAATCTTTCATTCTTAATGCATCAAAACCGCCTAAGTCAAACAGGCGGCTACTGACTGCACCTAAGATATCCTGCGAGATGGTTTGACAGATCACATCTTCCCGGTCTGCCAGCGTTTGGCTGTAAACCTGATCAATATCCTTTGCGTCGTAGAGCAAAATTCCGTTCACGGTGAGGGTGCCTGTTTCTTGTACATAGACATTTTCCCGTTCACCCAAACTTGTTTGTAGCACTTCCAAGACGCGATCGAACCGGGTCAGATCCGCTAGCAGTAGATCAATTTCTTCTTTTAGCTCATCGAGCAGCAACACTCCCAGCGATCGCGATTTCACCTCGACTTTCGAGACATAGGTTAATTCCAGCGCTTGCAGCACGTTTTTGAACTCTTCATCGATCACGCCGCGACGATTGATCATCAGCATTTGCTTCGCGTGGTCATCAATCTGCTTGAGTAAGGCTTGAAGTGAGTTAGCCGCAGATTTCTCTTTGGGCAGCCAATCCTTTTGCCGCGCTTGATCAAACTGGTTGCGGTAGTCGGTGAAGACTTCTTGCAGCACTTCCAAGAATTGGCGGGCGAACTTGGGTCCCCGAAAGCGATCTTCTAGCAGTTTATAAACGGTCTGTCGTAATTCCTGCCGTTTGGTCGGAATCAAATTTTGCAGGTTATCCCACATCTTCTGAAAGTAGTCGCTCCAATGCTTCGGATCAGGATGACTATCATTGAAGCGAGGGGCATACTTCTCTTGCTCCACAGAAACAAAGCGCTGTAAGTTCTCAAATGGAATGTTCAAGTCGTTGCGCCTTTTACGAATTCCAGACACCCAATCTGCCACCTCTTTGCTATAAGGCTTCAAGTTGTCGCCCAAGCTGATACTGTCGAGCAGTTGATGATCGTTTTCCGACTCTGCCAGAGCCAAGCTGGGCAAAACTTCAGTTTTGATTACATCCCGCATTGCAGCCGGCGACGGTGTTGGGTTTTGCCACCAGGAGATCACCTGACGGGCAAGCCGAGCAGCGCAGGCATTGAGAACGCGATCAACTGGAAACTGAATGCTGGAAAGCCCAAAGGTGAGATAGTTCTGCGGAAAGCCCAGTGGATCAGTCCCCGCCCAATGTTTACGGATATTGTCACGCACCAGTTTTTTATACTGGCTAAACCCGGAACTGAAGTCCAGGAAAATGTTTTGCGCCACCATCTCTAACACTGCCCCCACCGTGGGTAGCGTCACCTTGTCATTGCTGTTGCCCACCAAGTAGCAGAAGTTAAAGGGGACATCTTGACTGCTATTATTACTAATCCGATCCGATCCATTGATGCTGTACTGGGCTTCAAAGCGGGTGTCATTGCGAGAATAGTGGTTTAACTCCATCAGCGCAGAATAGGCATTGGCAATCACGCGATCGCCCAAGCCTGAAAATGCACCCGGTAACATCAAATAAGCGGAAGACTGTGGAATTTCAGAAGCGGGAATCCAATCGCGCAGATTGTAGGCAAGGTCAAGGAACATGCCGGAACCCGTGCCACCAGAGAAGGAACACGCGATAAAAATGTTCACGCCTTTATCTAGCTCAACCTGCCAGCGATCGAGCATGAATTTTTCATGCCCCACGATCTTCTGTTTGGCGTACTGAAAAGCGGATTTAATCTGAGGATAGTTAGCTGTGAAAGCGAATTTACCTAACGCGCGAACCTGTCCTGCTCCGGCTAGGATTGAGTCCGTTCCTTTTAGCTGAGGCGGAAACCAATCTGCTAAATAGCTATAGGAAGAAAGATTATTCAGAATCGGCTTCGCGTTCTCGACTTTTGCCCACACTTGCTCAACTGGACTCAACGCGATATCCTGCTTCAACACTACCTGCGGCTCTGTTGCCTTCGCATTTTGTTCGGTATCAATGTGCAAAAACGACACGATTGGCAAGTTGTCAAGAGTGCCGTAAGTCTCAATGATCATCCGCCGAATTTTGAGTAGAACTTCTTTTCCAGTGCCCCCTAATCCAACAATGATGGTGGGAGTCATGCCTTGATAGTCAGCCATAAGTTTGAAGTAAGTGCGATGGAGGTCAAGTAGGTTGAATGTTTAACAATCATACAATTATTAGAGACAGACAATTTTCTGCCTAAGTACCCAGAACGGGATCTTAGACTGAATTATTTCCGCACAAGTCCGATTTTTAGAATCTTAGACCGACAGATTATCCACCTAAGTACCGAAATTTGGATTTTATACCGATCAAATCAGCATATTCCATGACAAAGAATTTCGCTAGTCTGCCTAATATCCCAAAAACAGGAATTAGACTGACTAAGAGATAACCATGGATCCGAAACCTCGAAAACTACTCGACCAAGTGCGCGATTGCCTAAGGCTGAAGCAATACGCCTATCGAATAGAAGAAACCTACATCCTCTGGATTCGGTAATACATCCTCTTCCATAACAAATGTCATCCCGTCGAAATGGGACGCATCGAAGTCGAAGCCTTTCTTACCTACCTAGCCGTAGAAAAGAAAGTCGCCGCATCCACCCAAAACTAGGCCCTCAGCGCAATTCTCTTCCTTTACCGACACATCTTAAAAATAGAACTCACCGACATCGACGCCGTTCGTGCCCGACAATCCCGAAACCTCCCCACCGTCCTCATCCCCCAAGAAGTTCACACCATCATCGCCCAAATGAACGGCACCCACCGCCTTCTCATTCAACTCCTCTACGGCACCAGAATGCGTATGAGCGAAGCACGCATTACCATGTTGCCAGTTAAACTGATGATCTGAACGATCGTCCACCCAAAGCCATCCAAAGATTACCTTCTGAAACCCTTGCTACACTTGATGATAGAAGGTCGATCGTAGACCATTAAATATCAATCTTAATTAAGTCTACGTTCAATTCGATCGCCCTGTTTAATTGAATTCGAGGGCCGATCGCGATCGTTTGTAGTGCCAGTATAGGGTTGAATAGAGCGGTAAATCGTTGGGTAAGTCTTGCCAACTACAGCCATTTTTAAGTTGGTAAAGAACACCATCCATCAATTCTCGTTTGCTCCAGGGAGGTCTAGTTTGTTTCTTGGGAGGCAATACTTGTACCAGAAGCGGTTCGAGGAGTTCCCATTCTTCATTGGTTAAACTGCTAGAATCGGCCATAGGAAAGAGAACCCTTTGAGCAGAGCAGTCTTGAACTCATTACTTCAGAATTATTTGACTATATCGATAATGGCAAAATTTCTGAAGGACAGGCACAACTCGTCGCGATCGCCCCGTTACTGCGCCTTCCTAGATATAGCCGTCCACCGATCGAGTATCGCGTTGAAGAGAACATTGCCACGATTCATATTGAGGATCAGGATACTCACATCCGAGGTCGATTTGATATTGTTGCCGTCAATCGTACTATTCAAACCACTTCAGCAAATTTACTCTGGATTCTCGTGACTGAAAGTAAGAATATCGGTGCGTCAGAACATGTCGGTATCGCCCAAATGTTAACCTACGCCTACAGCAGCTTAGCCCACCAAAAACGGGTTTGGGGACTTGTAACCAATGGTGCAAATTATCAGTTCTTTTATATCCAAAATAACGAAGAATTAATCTATCAAAGAATGCCAAATTTGAATTTATTAGACATCGATCCAGCGACGAAACTCTTAGAAGTTCTAAAAGCTATTCGGGATTGGGAAGGCGATCGGTAGTTAAGCCTCGCAACACAAGTTCACAATTGTCAAAGTCAGGACGATTGACATCAGCCGCAATGGCCTGGTTTCCGGTGAATGCGTCTAATTCCTGGCCCTATCGGACGAAATAGACTTTCCGATCGCCTATCATATTAATACCTAAAAATTATTACAGACAACTTATCTATAGCCAACTTATTAAGTTGCACAACAAGAATACGATCGTTCCCCAGATTTCTGCATGATGGCTGCATATCTTGATTTAGGAAAGTCTAGAGACCACCTTGGTTGCTTATTCATTCACGAGACTTGTCATATGCCCAACCGCCGCA
>JANXNM010000832.1 GCA_025354065.1 Synechococcales cyanobacterium 340R_concoct_173_sub
CGAGATATGGCCGAGCGATTACTGGAAGCTCATCAGCGAAAGCTTTGGAAGAATGCAGATCCTAATATTTTGGAGAAATTGCAGACGATCGCCCTAACCGCAGAAGGTGAAATTGAGAAAACCTTAATTCCCTAAATTTCCTAAATCCTCCCTCATTACACAATCCCCCTTATTTCATAGTCCCCCTTATTTCATAGTCCCCCTTACCTTTGGCGCAGCCTGCTCGTAGGGCGTAGGGGATTTAGGGAGATCGCTTCAAATCTAACTCGCACTCCTTCCCGAATTAAACCAATCCACCCGCCTCGTCAAGAACATTACAGCCGCCAAGAATATAAATAACCCCACCGAACCCAATAGTAATGAATAGTCTTGACTGGCTAACACCACATACAAGTAGCTATACAAACAGACCTGCATCACGCCCACAATACCGCCCCGCCGTTTTGCGCCCAATGCCGACATCGTGTAGCCCGTGATCAGAACTACAATTGATAAACTAGCGACAATATAGGCATAGTCGAAACCCAGATGTTCAGATAGTGCCAATTGCAGTAGATAAAATAAACACATTGCAACCCCGACAAGCAGATATTGCAATGGATGAATTCGGACTCCCGCCATCACTTCAAATAGCCAAAGTACTGCAAAGGTCAAAACGACAAACAAGAAATTATACTTAATACTGCGCTCCGCCATATGGTAATTATCCACAGGCGAAAATAGATTGACTCCAAAGCGAGATTGGTATAGATCATTGTCTGATGTGGGACTATCATCATTCCATTGTTGTGGAAAGTTGCGACCCAAGAAGGGAATCTGCCATTTTGCCTCAAACTCTTTTTCACTAATCTTGGGTTTCTCCGGTAGCCATCCGCCTTGGAAACTTGGATTCCCCCAATTTGCTTTTAAATTTACCTTTGTCAACTCACCCATGGGCACAAAATATAAACTTTCACTGCCCCGAATTTCCATCGGAATCGAAAAATCATAGGACTTTTTTTCACCCATTTGAGACAGTCGCGCATGAATTCCCGACGCACTGGAAGTACTAGCCGGAGCAGTAGAGCGACTATCAAAACCGCTACTAGTCCCCGGAGGTAACGAATTAATTGGCAAGCTTGGGTTGCCTGCTTTGAACTTGCCTAACCCCGGATTAAATGGGATTTTTGTCTTATTCCACTGGAGATTTACCTGATTACTAATGGCCCGCGTATCAG
>JANXNM010000772.1 GCA_025354065.1 Synechococcales cyanobacterium 340R_concoct_173_sub
AGATTTTCATGGTGCTTAAGGACAGATTCTAGGAACAGTTGCCAAATATCATTTGGGACCCAAACGGCATCGATCGAAGCTTGAGCAATATCATGGGGAACCTTCTCATAGATGCGTCGCCATAAATAAACAAACACAGAAACGCGCATATTTTTGGCACAATGAATGAAGCACTTTTGAGTTTGACGACGTTTCATCACCTGAACAAATAATTCAAAGTCCATCATCGTGGGCTTTTCCCAAACAACTGGAATATGGATATATTCTAGCCAAGCTGACTTTGCGATCGAATTTTCATCATGTAGGGCATCAGTTGAGCTACTCAGCCCAAGATTAATCACAACAGAATACCCGGCTGCTTTGATTAGTCCAAATTGAAATGGATTGGGTTGTCCAGCGGTGGCCAGACGATCGTCAATAGCAACGAAATTTTGAATGGTAGAAAGACGATCGTTCATGAGGTCCATAAGATGACTGAACAGTTTAACGGCGCTAAGCACTAACCCACCGTCTGACGGGCAAGAACCATATAGCGGAAAATATATTCTACAAGCTCAACAGTATTGCGGGCTTGCTCTGTAGATTGTCCCCAAACCGTTACACCGTGGTTACGAATGAGCAGGGCTGGAATTTTTGGTTCGCTTTCAGAGTAATAATTTTTTATATTCTGGGCGATCGTTGGAACATTCAAATGATTCTCGAACAGAGGCATCATACAAGTTGGGTTTTCTTCCCAAATTCCTAGCCCCTTAACCATTTCTAAGGGCGGCAATGCAATGCTATCTTGCTGGGTGAAATTCGAGACTAGATTGGCTTCAATTGAATGCACATGATAGCAAGCTTGAATGTCTGGAAATAAGGAATAAATGGCTTGATGAATGGAAGTCTCGGCGGACGGTTTGTCGCCTTTGCGAGCGGGTTCCCAAGTCCCATCGAGATTCATATCAATAAAATCTAGCGGGGTGAGAGTGCCTTTGGATTTGCCACTTGCTGTGATCCAGTATCGATCGGTGCTAGTACGAGCCGAGAGATTACCACCCGTTCCCCACATCCAGCCCCGATCGTGAAAGTAATTAGCCGCTGAGCAGAGTTCTTCTCGGAGCGTTAGAATATTGGTCATAATGTTAGCTCCAGTGTTGAATTAAGTAATCACGAATATCAAAGAAATCATTCCAGGCAATGTATGCTTTTCCCTGTTGATCGAGATATTTTGCAAGCCGATCGCGGGCAAATACTAAATCAGCCGCCATCGCCATATTAAAATCCGTAATCGAGTCCCCAATGGCAATTGATTCACTAAAATCATACTTCGCCATCACATCGACTTTCGCCATCAATTCAGTTTCACCCACGTAAGCGGGAATGACTTTGAACCGATCGCCTGATCCATCGAGATCGACCGCGTGCAACCCAAGCAGGCGTGGTTTCAAATCGGCTAGGACAGTTTCAACCATGAGCCGAATTCCGCCAGAAATAACGACACAGGGAACATTTCGAGCTTTGAGGAAATCGAGAAATTCTGGAAAACCCGATCGGATTGGATGAGGTTTTGAGAATTTGATCATATTCAGATATTCACTAGACGGAATACTTTCCAATAAACGCGTCACGCCTTCACGCAACGTTAGAGTTTGAGCATACATTTGCCCCATGAGTTCATCGGCTTGGTCGGGTGCAAATTCACGCAGCAATTCAACAAAGGTATCTTTGAGAGTAATAGTTCCATCGAAGTCGGAGAATACGATCGAGTTTGGCATAATGTTAGAAGAATGTTAGAAGAATGTTGATGAATAAAAAGGAGAATCAAAATTAAACTCATAGTTCCCCTTTTCAACGGGGATTTAGGGGGATCGGTCTTTCAATGCCAACGCAAAGATTTTTAAACGCCCTCTAAGCCATCCATTTTTGCAACGCAATCTTTAATGCAGAATCAGGAACCTCTTCAATACTAAACGACAGATTTTTATTCACTCGTTCTAATGCTTCAAAGAAGGCTACAACGCCAGATGCCGGACCACTAGGATGATCCATAATTCCTGTGCCTGCATTGAGAATGACATCATTACCATAGTCATCGATCGCCCGTGGCACCACACCAGGATGAATGCCTGCGGACGGTACGGGGAAGACATTACGCGATCGCAGTGCATCTCGAATATTCATTTCTTCAGATTTCTCAAAAGGCAAACTACCATAGTGAGCTGGATACAACACCGCATCAGCACCCGCATGGGCTGCAAGCGTTCCTAAAATCGTGGAATAGTTAAACCCGTGGTCCGGCGCACCACACATAGCTCCGGCTAAGGCTGGATGCATAAAAATTGGCACATTAACGTCAGGATCTTGCGCTAGGGATTCTAATACTGACCAACCATAAGTCAATGTATTGAATAACAAGGCATTCGCACCATTTGCAACTAATCGTTTGGCGTTGTCGAGAATTTCGTGAGCACGGCCTGTGACATTAATGGCATACAGAAGTTCTTTACCTGTGGTTTCTTTAGTTTCTAAAATGACCTTGCGACAAGCTTTAAGCCGATCGATCGTTGGTGCAATTTCTAAATTACCAAGAATTTCATCATCTTTAATAATATCCAATCCAGCCGCCGCCACCTCCCGTAGAATTCCAGCATGATCGTCAGCCGTCAAGCCCAGCGCAGGTTTGAATATAGCCATCACGAGGGGCCGATCCTGTACATTTAGCCTATTACGAATACCGGACAACCCCACAGTAGGCATTTGTCCATAATTTTCAGGCAATCGAATAGCCGTAACTTTAGCAGCGCCCGCCATGGAAAACTTACCAAAGATCATAGTCAACAAACTACCAATATCACTTTCAGTATTTGCAACAGGAAACTCAATCGTGGCAATACTATGACCGCTATCGTGAACAACAATGCTAATCACTTGGGCGAGATAACGCTGGAAAAAATCTTCGCGGTGAGAAAAACGATCGTCCCAACTGCCAACCGTTTGCCCGATCGCAATTACCTTAGCTTGCTTTTCAGCATTAATGCCGGGAGGAAAACGATAATCAACTTGAATGGTCATAGCGTTATGCACAAAATTTAATAGCGGTAGTTGTATACTCTGGAGTCCAGCCACTGGTGCCCACAAAGTATCTCACAGCTTTTACACGAGAACGTTCAGTCAGATAAAACCAATGCTCAGTCCCGGCTGGAACATTGATATATTCAGAAGCTTGCACTGTTAATTCGACTTGTGAACCATCTGGTCTGACAAAGCCAAAGATGCCCTCTCCGTCGATGATATAACGTACTTCATCATCAGCATGAGTATGCACATTGTTGAATTTAGAAAGTAACCCATCAAGATTAGGGACATCAGGATGGAGAACAATTAAATCTCGTGAGGTATACCCAAGATTTGTTTTGAGGGATTCAAAGTAGTGATCTAAACTCACCAATACTTGTTCTTTTTCAGCATCATTCAGAGCCTGACTTTGAAGTAACTGTTGCAGTTCAGAATTGTCACCCGTAGTCCAATAACTAAGGCCAATATTCAACGGTGCAAGTTCCGCTGCGATCGTCTCTAAATCTGTCAAACTCCGCCCATCTTCCATCCGTAAAATTGCCATCTCACTACTCCTAAACTCTCTAGTTCATGCCTTTCAGACAAAACATTATAGAGAATTATCGGGAGTTATGAAGTGTCATTAATTCAATTTTTTGGGTTGCCCAGTTTTTTATCCAAGGCATATAATAATAAACCTTTATCAGAACCTTAGCTAATTATTTGCGTCTCGAAGAATTTATACCACTAATCTGCTATCAATTTCACAACATTGGGTACAATAGGGGAGTGCTAAGCTTGCATGAAGCACATTATTTAGGCTTCACCCTGATTCTATGGTCCATTCTTTCTCTCCTTCAGAGACCGAATCAAACGGTCATCTGGACATCGAACTCCGTAAAGTTTCCAAGAGCTTTGACGGTGAAGTTGCTGTGGGCGGAGTTGACCTTGGAATTCGTCGAGGGGAGTTTTTTAGTATTTTGGGGCCGTCGGGTTGTGGAAAAACGACGCTGTTACGCTTGATTGCAGGGTTTGAGACCCCTACATCTGGAGAGTTATTAATCCGTAAGGTGTCGATGCTGGGGGTTCCGCCCTATCGTCGCCCGGTGAATACGGTGTTCCAGAGTTATGCGTTATTTAGTCATTTGACGGTAGAAAATAATATTGCCTTTGGGCTGAAGATCAAAAAAATAGGCCGCAGTGAGATTCAAAATAGGGTGATGGATGCGCTACGTTTGGTGAAGCTCGAAGCACTTGCTAAACGGTTTCCAGAGCAGCTTTCTGGAGGACAACAGCAGCGAGTTGCCTTGGCACGGGCGTTGGTAAATCGTCCGATGGTGTTGTTATTGGATGAGCCACTGGGTGCACTGGATCTCAAGCTGCGTAAGGAAATGCAGCTCGAATTGAAGCGTCTACATCAGCAACTAGACATTACCTTTGTTATGGTGACGCACGATCAAGAAGAAGCCTTGACCATGAGCGATCGGATTGCGGTTATGAATGGGGGGAAAGTGGAACAAATTGGAACACCTAGTCAAATTTACGATCGTCCCCAAAGTCAATTTGTGGCCGAGTTCATTGGAGATACGAATATCATTGTAGGCAAAATTGAAGGCTCCCATCCGTCAATGTTGTGGGTGAAATGTGATGAGGGGGAGTTATTTCAAGTCCAACCGATTTCGAATGGAAGTAAGCTCTTGACCTCGGGCCGAGTGGCCATTAATTTGCGGCCTGAAAAGGTTCAACTATTACGATCGGACCCGCGTGCTAATGGGATGGATTTGGATGGGAAGAATTGTTTTGAAGGGTCGTTGGTAAGCACATTGTATTTAGGAACTCATGTGAATTGTGTGATTCGATTACGATCGGGACGGACATTGTTAGTCCGGCAACCGTCGCCGGAAGCCGTTTCTAAAATTGCAGGTCCGGTTTACGTCGTGTGGAGTCCGCACGATTGTTTGGCATTGCCAGTTCCAAACTGACGATGTTTGTCATTTTATCTTTTGTTTGTTTAGTCTTTTGTTTTGTTGGTTTCTAGCGATGGATTCTGAACTATTTTCACCTAACCCTCGATCGCGCCGTCAATTGCTTAAGATGGCGACATCTGGTGCATTTGGATTGGGGTTATCTCAAATTTTGTCGGGGTGTGGCTGGCGGTTGGGGAATGTTCGATCAGGTCAGAGCAACACTAGTTCGCCGAATGAATTGTTTTTGTATACTTGGGCACAATATGTTGATGACGAATTGTTTAAAGATTTTCGTGATGTGACGGGTCTGCGGACCATTCGTGAATTGTTTGACTCGAATGAAAAAATGATGGCGGCATTGCAAGCGGGGAAGGGGCAAGCTTTTAGTGTTCTATATCCCAGCGAATACTTTATCCCAAAACTTATAAAAGCAGATTTGTTGGCTGAATTGGATCACGATCGGGTTCAAGGGCTTGATAATTTGATGCCACAATTTCGTCGATCGACGGCAGATTTAGATAATCATTATGGGGTTCCTTTTGCTTGGGGAACAACAGGATTGATTTACAATCGAGAAAAAATTCCAGAAGGCATTGAAGATTGGGACTATCTTTGGAAAAATAAGCAGAAGCTGACTCGAAAAATGACCCTACTTGATGATTCTCGTGAAGTGTTGGGATGTGCATTGAAGTCATTGAACTATAGTGTTAATGAAACAAATCCCGATCGGATTAAGAAAGCCTATGAAAAATTGAGCATTCTCAAGCCTCATATTGCAAGTTTTACAACCGATGGTTGGCGTACTCAGCTTGCGGCGGGAGATCTGTGGATAGCGATGGGATATTCGTCAGATGCGATCGGGCTTTTAAAAGAGAACCCTAAGTTGCGCTATGTAGTGCCAAAACCAGGAGCCTCGCGCTGGAGTGATTGGATGGTCATTCCTAAATCGGCTCCTAATCCGAATGCAGCCTATCAATGGATCAATTATCTTTTGAAACCGAATGTAGCAGCGAATGTGGCTCAGCGATTGGCCGTAACAACGCCTAATGCCAATGCGATTCCATTGTTAACTCAAGAACTACAGCGCAATAGGGTTAGCTATCCGACAGCAGATGTGATGGCGCGATGTGAAAGCATGACGGCACTAACCGATGAGGCCGAGAAACTTTATGATAAATATTGGACGCAGCTTACGAGTTGATAGAGCGAGTTGATAGGAATTGAACAATTATCATTTATCAATTTAGTATTATGGCTTCTTCTCCCGTATCTAATTCATCCCAATCTTGGTCTCAGCGACTAGAACCGTTCTTCATGTTGGTTCCAGCGGGCTTGTGGTTATTTTTGCTATTGATATTACCGACGTTACTAATTTTTCAATTGAGCTTAGTGCCGGGAATTAGACCTGGAGATTTAGTCAATCCATCGAGTTTAGAAAACTATATTAAAATCTTTGAGCCGTCAGTATTGTGGGTGATTCTAAGATCCATCGGCCTTTCCATATTTACAACTTTATTCTGTTTGATTCTTGGATTTCCGGTAGCCTATTGGATTGCATTACTTGCCCCAAAACGTTGGCAAAACCTATTGTTACTAGCATTTGTTTTGCCACTATGGACTTCTTCACTGCTGCGGACCTATGCCTGGATTAGTATTCTACGACCGACAGGAGTATTGAATACAGTATTGACGACATTACATTTACCAACACTAGATCTAATGAATCAACTTCCCGCTGTTTTAATTGGAATGACCTATAGTCTTTTGCCTTATATGGTATTGATTTTGTATTCATCCCTCGAAAAACTCGATCGTCGCCTCCTCGAAGCCGCTGCTGATTTGGGTGCCCCTCCTAAAGATGTTTTCATGAACGTTACGGTCCCGCAAGCATTACCTGGAATTGCCGCAGGAGTTCTGTTGGTATTTATTAATGCGATCGGAGACTTTATAAATCCCGAACTTTTAGGTGGCCCATCCAGTATGACAGCGGCTCGTTTGTTGTATAGCAAATTCCTGGGAGCCTCACCGGACTGGGGGATGGGCAGTGCCCTTAGTGCATTACTCATCATGCTAGTCACCTTAGCTATTGTCTGCCTAATCAAATATGGCGACAAAAATGCTCGCAGTATCTAGACCATAAAAATCCCTAATCCAAACTTCCCAATCTAAAATCTGATGGTTATTTCAACAGCTAATTTATCTCCTCGATCACACATTATTACCAAACCACTGTGGCAAGCTTGGTGGACAATGTTGATATTTGGATTCATGTATTTGCCGATCGGAGTATTAGCCTTTTATAGTTTCAATGAATCCGCTATGAGCGCTCAATGGACTGGGTTTTCGTTTAAATGGTATTCCCGATTTTTTCAGGATGAACGCATTTTGCAATCCCTGTCAGACAGTTTGAAAGTGGCGCTTGGTTCAGTTACGATCGCAGCATTTTTCGGAACATTGATGGCTGTGGGATTGGCTAGATATCGTTTTTGGGGACGAGATGTCTATCAGAATACGGTGTATCTGCCTCTGATTATTCCAGATATTTCCATTGCTGTAGCGACCTTAGTTTTTTTGGCGGCGATGACGCTGCCCTTGAGTTTGGCGACTATTATCGCAAGCCATGTGGTGTTTTGCTTGGCCTATGTTTCTCTGGCGGTTTCGACCCGAATTAATAGCCTAGATCCACACCTTGAAGAAGCGGCTCAAGATCTGGGTGCAACGCCGTTTGAATCCTTTCGCTTAGTATTATTACCGCAGTTGTATCCAGCAATTATTTCGGGCTGTTTGTTGGCATTTGTATGCAGTATGGATGACTTTTTGATTGCGAGTTTTACGGCAGGTGGTGGCATCAATACCTTGCCCATGGAAATTTACAGCCGCATTCGCACGAATCTCACGCCCGATCTCAATGCGCTGAGTGTGGTGTTGATTGTGGCTTCGGGGCTGGTGGTGCTTCTGGCCGAGTTCATTCGTCGTCAGTCCCAAGCGAAACGATCGCGAGTTTAGTCCAGTCTAATGTGTAGACGATTTCATATCTATACTTAAATTATGCCTCTTAGGTTATGCCTTTTGTTCTGGCTCATCAAAAATAGCAGCGTGGTCAAAGACAAACGATCGCGGATGGCGAATAATTTCAAAACCGAGTTTCAAAACGGCTTCAGCCGGAAAAGTGGCAATAGCGATCGCTTTAAGTTGCTGGGGACGGAGTGAGGGACGCTGAATGAAATAGGTCCGTTTAGCGAAGAAAATATCAGAATCTCGGGGAATGATTTTTTCATTCAGCCGATGGGCAACTTGAATCGGTTTGATGTAGCGATAATAAAATTGCTCTGGATGATGTTGTAGATAGTAAAGCCGCTCATGTTCGTGCCAGCTCATGCCAAATAATAAGGTGATAACCTCAAACCCTAAAACGTAGCAAAGGATGGGGTTGCGATCGTCTTGGCGAACAAAAAGCTGAAGTGCAGATTTGAGAAAATGGGACGCTTCAGATCTAGGATCTTGCAAAGCGTGCAGGTAAAACTGACTTACATAATCTTGAATCAGATGAGTCGTTAGGGAAGAGTTTGGGCGGTGTAGACGCTTGAGCTGGTGTTCGACGCTGGCTTTAAGGTTACAGGCATTCAGAATACGATTAATTGTTTTATCAGCAGTGTAGCCCCGAAGCAAATGGCTTTGGTGAGGCAATTCAACGGAGGAAAGATCGTCGATGGTACGGAAAGAGAGAGCCATAGTGAAGTGGGGGAGTTGCACAGGAGTGATGTAATTCTTTTCAGACTTTTATGCAGTCTTCAGGATGGTTTGAGGTGCAGTTCGATGAGATTATGATAATAAATCTGTTTAGATCTGTCATTAGTGGAGAAGTTGCAATGGTTCAGGCAATGGTTCAGCGGGATGTCAATTGCGAGGTTGAATGTATAAATGGGTGCATCTTAGGTGCAGAATGCCCAAATCTGGAGTTTAAAGCTCAGGCATCGAAATTTATTGAGGAGACCTCTCTAGAGAAAATGCTAGAAATAGCTGCGGCTGCGATCGATCGTCGTCGTCAAGAGCGTGCATCTGAGCCACCCAAGTGGATCATTCCTGATGACATCTAAGGCAAATAGAGCAGAGGTAGATGAGGCTTAGGATAACGCATCTGCTTGAGAGATGGGAATGACAATGGTAAATGTTGTGCCATGATCAATAGTTGAATGGCACGATAATTTCCCATTGTGATTTTCTGCAATGATTTGGTAACTAATAGAAAGCCCGAGTCCTGTTCCTTTGCCAACGGGTTTTGTGGTGAAAAATGGATCAAATAGCTTGGATTGAACGGCTTTAGGAATTCCACCGCCACTATCTGAAATAGTAATCTGAATATTCTTACCTTGAGATTTAGTTTCGATCGAGATCCTGCTAGGCCGATCGGGAATCAAATCATATTGTTCAACAAGGGCATCGATCGCATTGCTCAAAATATTCATAAATACTTGATTGAGCTTACCGGGATAACATTCAACAGATGGCAATATTCCATAGTTTTTAATCACTTCAATTTTGGGACGAGTGGGATCGCCCTTAAGCTGACTCTGCAAAATCATTAATGTACTATCTAGACCTTCATGCAGGTCAACAGCCTTATATTCACACTCATCAAGCCGCGAAAAATTACGCAACGATTTAACGATTTCTAAAATCCGCTCAGCCCCAATCCACATAGATTGAAGTACTTTTGGAATGTCTCGTAATAGGAAGTCGAGTTCAATACTTTCAATTTTGTCTTGAATAATCAATAGTGGTGGATTGTATTGATTCTCATATAGATGAACGAGTTCTATAATTTTATTAATATATCGTTCTAGATACTCAATATTCCCATAGATAAACCCAACCGGATTATTGATTTCATGGGCGACTCCAGCCACCAATACCCCTAAAGCCGACATTTTTTCAGCTTCAATTAATTGGCTTTGCATGGTCTGAATATCATGCAAAGCGAGTTCAAGAGCAGCTCTCCGTTGTTCCAAAACAGATTTAGAACCTTCAAGGTCTCGAATTATCTGTTGTAAAAGATAGCCATCACGGACATATTTGTTTTCAGTTTGTACCCGATCAGTATGCGATCGTTCAAGTTGTTTACGTAAAATTCGGTTCTCTTTTTCGAGATCTTGAATCCGTTGCGGCAAAGATATATTGGTTATGTCCATATCTAATATATTCATAGCTAATGTATTTAAACCTAACGGGTTCCAATCAGAAGGGTAATAAATGTTTCTTGATGCAATCTAACTTTTCCACCAATTTCCATGGGGCCGATTTCCCCATAGGTATAGAATCCAACAAAGGGCAACTCCTGCTTTGAAAGTTTGTTAACCCATTGACATTCTTCCTGAGTTCGCGTTCCCAGGAGTTGGCGACGAATAAAGCAAGAGAACAGAAAAGCTGCATCAGGTTGCGCGCCGGGATAACGATCGAAGGCGATTTTGAAGGAATCCTGAGTGGCTGTCAATACATCCTCTCTTGTTGCAAAGGCCACCTGAACTTGGGTATCGATCGGAAGATTTGTAAGGAAATTGATTTCGCCTGTTTCACGATTGGAGCCAACAGGCAATCGTAAATAGAATTCGCTGCCCTCTTCAAAAATGGCCAACGGGTATTCAGGCGATGGGTCTAACCCTTGTAAATAGGAGTCATAGAGATCTGTCGCAGATTTATCATCTATTTTCACCACACTATTTGACGAGACTTCGGTGAGGGTAGCTACTTTGCCGATCGGTTGCCAGCCGTGGACAATCCCACAGGAAAATTGTAGGTCGCCGTATAGAAAAAGGAGTGTGACTGCATCGGTTAGTACTTCTCGGCCAAAAAACTGATAGCTCGTTTGGAACCTTTGCTGGTCAGCAGTTGCGCCTCCAAAAATGGGAAATCGATCGCCTAATACTTCTTTTAATCCCTCGACGACAGCATTAGAGTCGTAGCCAATTCCTTCAACGATTGTGAGACAAAGTTTTGGCGTTTCGGTGTTTTGACCTTTTCCATGCTTTACCGCTTCGGCAGCTCCGGCCATCGGGTCGCGAGAAAGATTACGCCCAAGTCCCGCCTGTATCTGAATATCGTCTGAACAAAACAGCGTCAGAACTAGAGAATCTTGACTAAATTGAAGCTTCGATGACATTTCGCCATCAGTAGTACCTCCAATTAGGGCAATGTTTGGAAATTTAGTATGAATGCGATCGAGAATCAGTTGATGATCGAAGTCAATGGCTGCAAGTAACAATGCGGCAATGGGAGCGGGAGTATTAGCATCAAACTGCCCTAGACATTGCTCAATAATCTCTGAGATAGCGAATTCAGAATCTGGATCATTACTATGACCGATCGTAACTTTCAACATATATTTTCAGGTTGAACACAATAAAATCGAAACAGGCCTATATCTAGTTTCAAGTGTACCCAAAAGCATACTAAACCACAAAGAAGACCTGAAGGTTATCCAGGCCTCTAAGTCAAGTTAATCAGAAATTAAGCTACGCAGTTGCTAAAATCTGATCAAGATTCTTCGCCGTCTCAAAGAAGTAGGCTGCATTTTCTTCTGGTGTACCGGGCAAAATTCCATGCCCCAAATTGAGAATATGGCCTTTGTTTCCCGCCTTCTTCACGGTGTCCAAAATTCGGGCACGGATGAATTCCTTGGAACCAAATAATGCACCAGGATCCACATTTCCCTGCACAATCATATCGGGTCCGAGCCGACGACGCGCATCCGCCATGTCAACCGTCCAATCGACACTGACAATATCCACACCTGTTTGGCCCATACGTTCAAGTACGCCTGCGCTTCCACTAATGTACATAACTAATGGCGTATCAGGATGGGTTTCTTTGACTTGACGGACGACGCGCTGTTGATAGGGAAGGGCGAAGGTGTCGTAATCAATAGGACTTAAGTTGCCCGCCCAGGAGTCAAAAAGTTGAACCATTTGAGCGCCAGAATCAATCTGGAACTTAACGTAGGTGGCGATCGAGTCGGCGATTTTGCCCAGAAGAGTATGCAACAGTTCTGGCTCAGAGAAGGCCATGCGTTTGATGTTGGAATAGTCTTTGGACGATTTTCCTTCGATCGCATAGGCCGCTAAGGTCCAAGGCGACCCAACAAATCCGAGGACTGCCGATTTATTACCCACTTCTTGCCGCAGAGTTTGTAACACTGTTTTGACGAAAGGCAGCGATTCTTCGGGGTTGAGGGGACGCACTGCATTGATTTGTTCGGCAGTCCGAATGGGGGGATCAATGATGGGTCCTTTGCTTTCAATGATGTCGAAGTCAATACCCATGCCGGGAAGCGGGGTCAAAATGTCAGAGAACATAATCACGCCATCGGGCTGAAAGGCGCGCCAAGGCTGAAGGGAGATTTCAATAGACAAATCGGGATTTTCCGATCGGTCTCTAAAGGATGGATATTTCTCACGCAAGTCGCGGTAGACCTTCATGTAGCGTCCAGCCTGCCGCATCATCCAGACGGGCGGGCGATCGAGAATTTCACCTTTCGTGGCTCGAAGGAGATAAGGAATTTCGCCAGTCATGTCGTCCGCCTCTATAAAAACTGATATTCAACACTACATACAGAAGCTAGACTATCACTCCAATGAACACGATCGGGATTGGCTGGCGGTTTGTAACGTTTTTGTAATTTTTTGGCTTGCTGTTGAAGTTCTTATTGGAGTTCTTGCGATATGGCCGTCAGAATTTTTTGGATTGACCGATTATTTGAAGTGGGCCAATGGGGACGAAGATGAAGTGGGAGCACGTAAAATAGAGGTAGGCGGTTTAGCTTTGTCGGCGGATAACATGTATCACATTGGACTTCGGGGCCGACTATTTTTATCTCACATCGTTGTGATGATGATGGGACTGGCCACTTTGCTCGTGTTCGGGAGACTATATACCTCTCGGCTATTCATGGAGCATCTTCAAACCCTAGAATTTAAAGGATTACTGCTCTATGCCATTCGGGGAAAATTAGTGAATGGGTTTGAATCAGCTTGGAGTCGCGGGGCATTTTGGTCTGTCATTTTCGGTGGAAGTGCGGCGGCGGCACTGAGTTATTTACTGTCCAAACGAATTATGCAGCCTTTGCTTCAAATGCAACGGATTACCGCTAAATTTGCTGCTGGAGAAATGACGGCCCGGATGCCTATGAGTGATATTCCAGAACTAAATCGTTTTGCTGAAAGTTTTAATCGTATGGCTTTAGCGCTTGAGGATGTCGAGCAACGCCGCCGAGAATTGGTCAGCGATCTAACCCACGAATTACGGACTCCCTTAACCATTGTGGAAGGCTATCTCGAAGGCTTAGCCGATGGCACCATTGATGCAAGTCCTGACATTTACCAACGATTGAGCGGCGAAACTCAACGATTGAAACGACTGGTCAATGACTTACAAGAATTGTCTAAAGCTGAAGCAGGTTATTTACCGATTAACGCAAAGAACTTTGAATTGCGATCGCTTTTAAAAAAATTATACGATCGGTTTAGTGATCAATTGATTGAAAGTGAAAAACAATTAATTTTATCTATTTCTAATGATATTCCCCGTGCTTACAGCGATCCTGAGCGGGTTGAACAGATTTTGGTGAATTTACTTGGGAATGCGTTGTGTTATACCTCGGAAGGATCGGTGACAATGCGGGCTGAGGTGAAACAAGGAATGCTGTGGGTGTCCGTTATCGATACAGGAATTGGGATTGCAGACGAAGATTTACCCCATATTTTTGAACGATTTTGGCGATCGGATCGATCGCGGAATCGAAAATCTGGCGGGACAGGTATTGGTCTTGCGATTACGAAACATCTAGTTGAATTACAGCAAGGCATAATTACAGTTGAAAGCATATTGGAGCAAGGCAGTACCTTTAGTTTTTCAATTCCGATTGCCCAGAAAACGATTATTCCAGAGAAGCGGGAAAGTAACTGATAATAAGGTTAGGCGAAATAGTAGAATGCTTGAAAATTGAGGTAATAGAATGCGTGCTGTGTTAATGGCGGGCGGATCAGGAACTCGGTTACGGCCTCTAACGTGTGACTTACCAAAGCCGATGGTGCCGATTCTGAATCGACCGATAGCAGAACACATCATCAATCTTCTCAAACGTCACGGCATTCGAGAAATCATTGCAACCTTGCATTACTTACCTGATATTCTGCGGGACTATTTCCGCGAAGGAAGCGACTTCGGGGTCCAGATGACCTACGCCGTTGAAGAAGAAGCGCCTCTTGGTACAGCAGGATGTGTAAAAAATGTAGAGCAATTATTGACCTCAACCTTTGTGGTTATCAGCGGTGATAGTTTGACTGATTTTGATCTGAGTGCAGCGATCGCATTTCATCGTCAAAAGAAATCTAAAGCCACATTAATTTTAAAACGGGTTGATAATCCGATCGAATTTGGGGTAGTGATTACGGATGACCAAGGTCGAATTCAACGTTTTCTCGAAAAACCTTCTAGCAGCGAACTTTTCTCTGACACCGTTAATACTGGAATTTATATTCTAGAACCAGACGTATTAGACTTACTTGAACCCTCCCAAGAAGCGGATTTCTCTAAAGATTTGTTTCCACAATTGCTCGAAAACAATGTCCCAATTTATGGCTATATTGCCGATGGCTATTGGTGCGATGTTGGGAATTTAGATACTTACCGGGAAGCGCAATATGCAGCTCTTGAAGGGCAAGTATATTTGGAAAAAGCCTATGCCGAACGATTGCCTGGAGTATGGATTGGGAAGGATGTAGTCATTGATCCAAGTGTAGTATTAGAAACCCCAATTTTGATTGGCGACCATTGTCGAATTCAGGCCAGAACTCGGATTGAAGCAGGTACAGTTTTAGGCGACAATGTATCGATCGCGGAGAATGCTGTATTAAAACGCCCGATTATTTGGAATGGGGTGATGATTCAAGAAGACGTTCAATTGCGCGCTTGTGTTGTCGCGAGGGGATCCCGAATCAATCGGTTTGTGCAAATTTTAGAAGGGGCGGTAATTGGGCCATTGTGTACGATCGGCGAAGAAGCTTATATTCGTCCAAATGTACGGGTATGGCCTAGCAAAACCGTGGAACCGGGGGCAACCCTGAACACCAATCTAATTTGGGGCAATGCGGCTCAACGTAATCTATTTGGACAGCGCGGAGTCACGGGTGTGGCCAATGTGGATATTATTCCAGAATTTGCTGTAAAACTAGGTGCGGCCTATGGTTCAACATTAAGCCTCGGATCTCAAGTCATGGTCTCACGGGATCAACGAGCCGCATCTTGGATGATTTCTCGATCGTTGATTTCGGGGTTAATGTCCGTTGGAGTCAATGTTCAAAACCTAGAAGCAACGGCAATTCCAGTGGCCCGATCGGTGGTTCCTATATTGGGTGTAGTCGGTGGAATGCATGTGCGAGTTGACCCAGAACGATCGAATTACATTCTGATTGAGTTTTATGATGAACGCGGAATCAATCTATCAAAAGCGTCCGAGAAAAAGATTGAAAGCGCATTTTTCAAAGAAGATTTCCGCCGTGCAACTATTTCAGACATTGGTAACATCACACCAGTCGGGCATGCACTTGAACTATATAGTCGAGGATTTGAAAAAAATCTCAATCTCGTCGCATTGCAAAGCAGTGGAAGTAAAGTTGTAATTGATTACGCCTATGCCGTGTCGGGGGCCGTGTTACCGCAGCTTTTGGCAAAGTTTGGGTGTGATGCAGTGGTATTGAATGCCAGCCTGACTCAAAATCCACCGTCCTATCGCGATCGTGAGGCATTGTTGGGCCAGCTTGGGCAAGTCGTCGAGGCGCTGAAAGCCGCTTTTGGAGTGCAGGTGTCAGCCAACGGTGAACAATTGATTGTGGTGGATGAAACGGGGATTCCAATTCGGGGTGAAACCTTGACGGCGCTAATGGTGGATTTGATGTTGACCGCCAATCCTCGGGCGAGTGTTGCAGTCCCTGTTCATGCCTCTAGCGCCGTCGAAGAGATTGCCCGTCGTCATGATGCAACTGTGATTCGGACCCGCGCTAATCCGACAGCATTGATGGAAGCCTGCGATCGGGATTCAAGTATTGTGATGGCGGGCAGTGGTGGGATGGGGTTCATTTTTCCGCAATTACATCCGGGATTTGATGCCATGTTTTGTATTGCTAAATTGATTGAATTAACAACATTGCAGGAACGTACCTTAGGCCAGATCAGAGCAGATTGTCCGCGTATCACCCATAAAACCTTTACTGTGCGCTGTCCTTGGTTTTTAAAAGGAACATTAATGCGTAATTTGGTCGAAACCCATCAAAAAGATGAGATTGAATTAACCGATGGGGTAAAGATTTTTAATCGACAACATGACAGTTGGATTTTGATTTTGCCCGATGCAAGTGAACCTAAAATTCATCTTTGTGGCAACAGTCGCGATCGGCTTTGGGTCGATGAAACATTACGAGAATACCGATCGAGAGTTCAGGAGTTTGTCACGCAACAACAGGGCATTGATGAAATGCGTGAATGGTAGGAAGTATAATCAACTAGAGACAGATATGGGAGAAAATGTCGTATGTACCAAAGTCAATTTCCCAGACCTCCTTCTGAAACATTGCCGACGATGTACGACTTGCCGAGCGAAGACCGTGAGGATATGGGTTTGCCTGATGAATTTCATGACTTTCAGCCCGATTTATTACGGGAAACTTGTCAGCCGATCGTCGATGCTGCATCCAATTTCTTTGTCGGAGTAGACTTAAATCTCTATTATGACTTGCGCCATACTCAGTGGTACAAGCGTCCCGATTGGTTTTTGTGTCTTGGTGTGGCGCGGGCTGATCGTCAAGAGCAGTTACGGTTGAGTTATGTAATCTGGCAAGAGGGCGTGACACCTCTAGTCATTGTGGAGCTGCTTTCACCGGGTACTGAAGATGATGATTTAGGGGGCAGGGTTCGAGAACTCGGAAAACCACCGACGAAATGGGAAGTCTATGAACGAATTTTACGAATCCCGTTCTATGTGGTGTACGACCGTTACATCAATCAATTACGGGTTTTTACATTGTCAGGAGTTCGATATCAAGAAGTCGAGCTTAACGGTGAGAATCCTCGGTTTTGGATAGAGGAATTGGGATTAGGATTGGGCCTTTGGTCGGGAAAATACGAGGGCGCGGAAGGAAAATGGTTGCGCTGGTATGATGCAAAAGAAGAATGGATTCCAACGGCAATGGAACAGGCAGTTATAGAACGAGCCGCCAAAATTGAAGCTGAATCAGCCAAAATTGAAGCTGAATCGGCCTTAACTCAAGCTGAATCGGCGAGAGATGTGGCTCAAGCTAAACTCGCGGCGGCAATTCCTCAGCTAATCAGCTTGGGTTTGACCGTAGAACAGATCGCGAGTTCGTTGGGGTTGACGGTGGAACGAGTAAATGAAGAATTGAAAATGTTCTAACTCTTCATTCTTTAGGAAATCTGGGCGGCAGCTTTGCTTAATGTTTCCACATCGATTTGAACTTGAATATTTTCCACATCAGTGCGTTTACTGTCCAACGATCGAACCGCCGCGCCCACATACAGAGGCTGAGTCAAACCTGGTTCCGTATGCACCAGCACCCGCGCTCGAACCGTAATCATGCCATCTGCTGACGATCGGCCCGGAGATGATAGATCGATCGCAGCCTGTTTCAATGTCGCTTCGAGTTGTTCGGGTGTCATCTTTGGATCCACCGAAATTACAAGTTGTCCAGCAGACCGATCGTAAACGCGCACAAATGCTTGAGCATTGGGAATCATCGGACGTTGATACAGCGCCAAGCTCAACCCCAACGCACCCCCTGCCAACACACCCGTAAAGCTCGTCACACCCACCATTCGGTACCGAAAGCCCCACTTCGCAATGAACGCAACCGTCGTAACTGCGCCAAATATCACCATTGCGATCGCAAGCCCTTGAGCCACCAAAACCAACTGTTCTGTTGAAAACATGACGACAAACTGCCAACTTAAAAAACGTCTAGAAGCACCCATTCAGCCATAAGCCGATCGCCACTCCCAGCTTCATATTACCGCACCCCACGCCTCCCACGAAAACAACCGCGCATCTATTCAGAGTGATTTAAAGAAGAAATAGTCTGACCCACAAAAGCCCCCAAGGTCAGACAATGGACCTGTAAGGACGCTGAATTATCAAAGCTTTTGGTCAGACATTACTATAGTTGCCCCCTAGCATTGTCTAAAACTTTAATTGCGTTCCTAAGATTCATTTCCCATTTTCTAGAAAACTATCGCCAATCCCCTCGCCAGATGTACTCGGATTCATCAAGTTCATATAAGCTTTAATTCAGTAAATTCAGGAATATTACTGAGATATTACTGGATTATTACTTGGGCGATCGCACTCTCTAATGCATATCTACCCCCCGTCATCCTAAAACCCCGATCGTCCACCCCCAATTTCCTCCTTACCGTAGGCCTGCCATGCCAAATCCACTAGGCCATTCACCAGCGCCGCCGCCACCACTGCACTTCCCTTGCGTCCCTCCGTCCGAATATTAGGCACAAGAGAATCCTGCAACCGTTGCTTTGCGACATCCGCATCAATAAAGCCAGCCGGAGTCCCAATCACTAGTGCAGGTCGGATTTCTTCGGTTTCAATCATCTCTGCCAATCGCACAAGTGCCGTTTGTGACTGACCAATCACAAAAATCCCCTCGGGATACCGCCGTGCTAAGGTTTCCAGGCCCCAAGCCGTCGCACTTTTTTCTTTTTGAGGGCGAGTTAAGGTTTCCATGCCGCAATAGATAGGATTCGCGAAGGTCGCCTGGATTTGCCGCGAAATACCCACTTGTACCATAGGCACATCCACAATAATCGTCGTCCGGGCTGCCAATGCCGCCGCACCAGACTGAAGAGCCGTGTCCGACATGCGGATTAACATCTTATAATCAAAATCTGCCGTCGCATAAATAACCCGACGAACCAGTTCATACTCCGCCGGGGTAAGACTATGCGGTCCCACCTCACGATCGATAATAGACAGACTTTGAGCGTCTGAGATGTGCCACTCCATACCTGCGATGCTCACTCTATGTAGTTAGGCTAGTAATAGTTAGGATAGTAAGATCTATCAGTCTATCAAGTTAGTCTATAACGTTCCCATTATTTGCCTGTCCTAGAAGCTTCAATAATAATCTGCGCTATGAGCTATCAACTCCTCTCCATCCAAAAAATCGACACAGACCCAACGGTTCCATTCCCTTGTTACTTTGTAATGAGTACCGCGCCAATTAATATTGAAGACTCGAATAATGCATTTTTGGGAGCCGCTTCAGATGAGGATTCCAATGCAGCCCTAGCGGAAATGACCGCCTATCTTAAGCAACACCATGAAGATGCGGAGCTATTGGTGATGGTTCATGGCTACAATACTGGCCAAGAAAATGTCTACAACTGGTACCGAGATGCTGCCAGAGACATTACACGACGCTATACCCGACTACCGAAGGGATTAGTTTTAATTGGCTATCGTTGGTCGTCGGAACAGATGAATGGGGACGAGTCTGGAGATGTGAGATCTAAGCGGAAATCGGCTCGTCAATCCTTGCCGAAGATCATGAACTACGTCTATCAGCTATCTTCGATAGGTGCGATCGCAGGCTTTGTAGGTAGTTTTGTTGGCTACGGATTGTTGTTGGCAAAAGGGGTGAGCTGGTTGGCGGTGTTGGTGATTTTTTCGGGGCTATTTACAGTTGCAATGGTGGTTTTTGCGCCACTTGTGACGATTTTTGTGCTGCGGATATCGAACTATTTTCGGGATACGTTTCGAGCGAATCAGTACGGGGTTTCTGATCTGGTTGAACTGATTCGGCGGCTTGATGATGGCTTAGTGGAGCAGGTGGATATTCCCGATCGTACAGCCCGCGAAGAATATTGGGGAAACCAGCGAATTCGGCTGTCGTTTGTCGGTCACAGTATGGGTGCATTTGTGGTGACAACTGCGGTGCGGATATTGTCGGATGTGTTCGATCGAACCTCTATTGGTTGGCTGGGCGGAGGATCTGTTGGTAAAAAACGACCATCCTCGAAGGTGGGGAATGTGTTTTCGTTGGGTCGGTTGGTGTTGGTGGCTCCTGATATTTCATCAGAGGCTATTATTTCGGGGCGGGCAAATTTTCTACGATCGTCCCTGCGGCGGTTTGAGGAAGCCTATTTATTTAGTAATGAAGGCGATATGGCGCTGCGGCTGGCTTCGACGACGGCAAATTATTTTAGTTTTCCAGCCAAAACGCGAGACGGCGGCTATCGGTTGGGGAATGTGAAGGTGCGCGAGGCCAGTGCGATACGAAAAATTGAGACGGCGGGGATTATAAATCTGCTGCCAAATGGAGAGTTGGTTAAGGAGAATGTACGGGCATTTTTGAGCTATTTATATATTCGTCGGTCCAGATCTTTGCTCGATCGTCAGGTTGAGATTGGACTAAATGAGGGAACCCGATCGATCGCGGAACTTTTCACCTATTTCGACTGCACGAATTATTGTGAATTTGTACCCAATCCTCAGACAAAAATTCTAGAACGCAAAGGCATTCTCACCCGCGCCCTCAATAAAACCAGTTTAGATCTAGTCGATTACACGCTGCTATGTAAAGATTTTATTCAGGGAAAATGCGATCCCCACGGCGGTTATATTTTTTCTGGTGATGCAGATTTTACGAAGCGGGCAATTTATGGGTTGGCCTGTTTAGGCTGGGCTGGATTTTTAGAAACACTGCAAGCAGAGCCGGACTATGACAAGTATGTGCAACAAGCTCAGCAAGACCGATCGATCGATTTGAATCCTCATCAACAACAAGAGTTAGCGCGGCTGTTTGCGTTGGATGCGCTGTGTAATAGCAAAGGAGTTCAGGTGTTGATGTCGCCGGAGCGGTATCAGGTAAATGTTTTAGATCAGGAGTTCGATCGATCGGCCTATTGATTCA
>JANXNM010000780.1 GCA_025354065.1 Synechococcales cyanobacterium 340R_concoct_173_sub
ATCTAAATTACTACAATGCTTCAGATAATGATGTGACGGCAAGGGCGCAACCGATGCAAATTGTACTGCGAAGGAGCCAAGGCCAGGTTGTTGTGAGTAAGAACATCGCATTATCATGAGCGCCAAACACACCCAGAAGGACGCACATCAAGAGAATGGCGACAAATGCGCTACAGAAACCTCTGATGAGATAGAAGCAGATTTGGGTTAGCTTTAGAAATTTAGGTTTTTGCATCACTAAGTCCTTTAATCAGAATTGGTACGGTCGTCTTACAATTAGATATGACTTAGATAGACCTAAAGTTGACATACCATACAGTAAAAACTTAGAGGCGATAGTTCATTTTTACTAGTTAAAAAATAATTTATAGTCCGATGTCAAGGATGTTCTCATTGAGTCATATCAAAACATGCGGACGAGGGATTTCTTACTCGATATCCGTAATTGATTAGGTGTGAGGTGATTTTATTGGTTTTGATTTGTCTCATGACAGTAGGAAGGAATGCATGAGGAAAATTGTTCAATTCAGGTACGATCATTGAAAATTCGATCGTTTATGTTGATGAAATACACACAATTACAACCACCGAATAGTCCTCTTCCAGGGAGTTCAATACCATGGCTTTACCTCAAGAACAATCCCCCGTGGTCAATGAGACAGCAACTGTGGAAACTCCTTGTACTCGAACCACATCATATCGGCAGCATCTCAATAATTCTATTGACATTATGCTGGCAGGCCAAGAAAAATCAGGCTTCCCTCCCATTTTTAGGACAATTAAACGTCATCTTAGACAATATAAATTGCAAGATCGCTTCTCTCCTTACGAGGTTTTCAGTGAAGCCTGCGATCGGGCATTTGAGAAGTTTAAAAAAGGCGAAGAAATTCCTAATATACCGCCTTGGTTTAGAACGACATGTTTCAACATCATTCGAGAATGGAGTCGTAAAGCAATACGTACTGATGGTGTGAATTGTTCCTATCCTAGAGATGATCAGGATAGTGAAAGAGAACAAGAGATTGGGATCTACAACCCTAATCAAATGACTAATTTGGATTTGCTGGCAATGTATGAACTCTACGAACAGCTTCCAGAATTAGATCGAAAAGTTCTTTGCTTACATGTTGCAGGTATAAGCTGGGAAGAAATCGCTGATCAGCTTATTGACTCTGGGGAACAGTCGGGCGATCAAGTTCATGTTGCTCAAGCTCTGGCTAAACGAGCTTCTCGTTCCAGAAAACGTCTACGTAGCTTGTACTTTGATTCCTGAAAATAGGCGATTGAAATATCTGACGATACACAGTGAAAATCATGACACCTCACTTTTCCAATTCGATCATTCATTTGTCTGAAGGAGAAATAATAGCAGTGAACAAGCAAATTCCGACACTATCTAATCTGGAATTGTTGACAGACTACCTACGTTTATCAATGCTTCCAAAATTATCAGAAATAGAAGAGGAACATCTCTTAAAAATATATGAACTATCAGAACAAGATAATGAAATCTATCTGCTGACAACAATCATTGATGATTGGATTTTTGAGAAATATGAACATCTAACTGAAGAGGATAAGCGAGAACTAAAGAACCAGGAAGTAAGAATTCGTGAACTCATTTACCCGTTAGAGAATTCACAC
>JANXNM010000785.1 GCA_025354065.1 Synechococcales cyanobacterium 340R_concoct_173_sub
CGCCTAAAACAGTGGTACCGATCGACTAGATAGATCGGCTTGATAGATTAAACCGGGCAATTCACAAATCTCGCGCTACACTCAGAATGTAGTTGATTTGATTTGATTTATTTTTAATTTAGTCGGGAGATGATGGCAGCATGGGCGCAAGAAATGAGAGTCTCTATGGACGGTTTTTAGCTCCTGTGGTGGAGAACTTTTTAATAAATAAAGAAAGTCTACGTCAACTTGATGATCAAATTGATTGGGAAACTAACGTCCATCGTTTAACCAACCCGCAAGTCGTCTATCCCAACTACTACGAACGATCGGCGTTTCACGGTATCGAAAAAGGCTATCTGTGTAAAGAAGCTGCCCTATCCTACGATCCCATTACTCAATATGCCTTACCCCCCAATGAGACTTGGGTTCGTCAAGGCTTAATTGATGCAATACAAGGGTTTCCAGAACGAATTCTAGACTTAGGATGCGGAACTGGGACGATAACAATGATGTTGAAAAATGCATTTTTGGGCGCTGAAGTTGTCGGTTTAGATTTATCGCCTTATATGCTAACAATAGCAGAATTGAAAGCCGAAGCCGAAGGCTGTAACATTCATTGGAGACATGCAAAAGCCGAAGCCACAGGATTACAAAGTGCCTCATTTGATTTGATTACAATAGGGTTATTGTTCCATGAAATGCCGCCGGGAATTGCCGAATCTGTATTAGCTGAAGCCTATCGATTATTGCGAGTCGGCGGCGAAGTATTGATCTTAGATGGCAATCAGAAAGTCTTGCGACAAGCTCCATTGTTGGCCGATATTTTTGAAGAACCTTTCATTCGAGACTATGCTCAATGCAGTCTAGACGCATGGTTGGGTGCAGCCGGATTTGGGGCCGTACAAAGTTTGGATCATTGGTTAATTCACCAAATTACTCGTGGGGTCAAAGGAGTCCGATCGCAAAACCCTGAAGAACCTTTATTTGCGGATGTGGAGGCAATTGATGAGCCGTGGGTCATGGGCTAGCGTGGTAAGCTCATTTTCAGGAACGAACTTGATGAAATTATCATGCTTAAAGCCGTACTTTTTGATTTTAATGGTGTCGTTATTAATGACGAGTGGCTGCACGAAAAACTGTTAATTGAAGTCCTTTTAGACGAAAATCTTCGCGTTACTTCGGAGGAAATGCAGCGGTTTGCCCCCGGACGAACCGATCGAGCGGCCCTAATTGATGCCTGCAATTTACGAGAACGCGTCCTCACCGCTGCTGCCCTTGATGGCATGATTCAGCGTAAAGCCTTGGCCTATGAACGCGAAATCAACAAAATGGAATCGTTGCCTATTTATGAGGGCGTGATTGAATCTATTGAAACTCTTCGAAATGCGGGCTGTAAATTAGGCATTGTCAGCGGCGCATTACGATCGGAAATTATCTTAGTGTTAGACCGATCGGGCTTGACAGATGCGTTTTATTTTATAGTGGCAGCCGATGATGTCATTGCCAGCAAACCCGAACCTGAAGGCTATTTGTTAGGCATTAAACTCATGCAAGAAATGTTTCCAGAATTAGAATTAACACTAGAAAACTTTCTGGCCATCGAAGACTCGTTTCCCGGCATTCGAGCCGCAAAAGCCGCAGGAATTGGCGTAGTCGGCGTGGCCCATCGCTATCCATTTCACATGATGCAACGGACAGCAAGTTGGGCCGTCGATTCATTATCGGATTTGGAATTGTCTCGGTTAATTCCATCATTAGCCGAAATTATTGAACCGGACGAGGATTCAAGTAAACCCGTTGAAGAAATGGCTGAATAAACAGGAGTTTTATCCGAGGAATCTGGGCACCTTAATAAGGAGTCTTTCTGGCATTAATACCGCGCCCAATGTCTACCCAACGCATTTCCCTCAACACCTTACAAAAAGTTCGGCAGTATCTTAAAACCTTTTTAGTACTGCCAGAATCTGAAAATCGTCCCCTTGCAGTAGCCTTAGCGGATCCAACACTAATGGCCGAACCGGACTCATTAGCTGGATTAGGCGATCTATTTAGAATAGGTGGGGGAGTGAATGAAGGAGTCCCCAAGCCGAATAATCGCGGAGAGTGGTACGTCAGCGTGATGGATCCCGGTGTCGCATTTATGAAACTACCAGGATTACAACTGCGATCGGGCTACCGCTTAGCAACCTATCTCTACCGTCAAGGTGAAAACGGGATTGGTAAAACTTGGGCCATTCCAGAAGCCATGACCACCACCGCCAATCTAGAAAAAGCACTCTCTAACGCCGGAGCCGAACAAGAGCCTCCGAAACCATTGGGCTGCCTAGAGAATATTAGTTTAGCTATAGAAGGGGATAAGAGTGCAAGTTCCTATATCTATGCTTCATTATTGCGTCGCGAATTACAAGAGTTTGGGGCATTGGGAAAACGGCGGATTTGGGGGAAACATACATTGATTAATAGCGTCCCACAGCAACTCCAATTGCAGTGGCGGACGGAAGTGAAAGAGTTATCTCCCAAAGTCAGAATTTTTCCTGAAGGTCGAGCCGTCGTAGAGTTCTTCACCTGCCGGGTCACACCATCGATCGCAATTTTCCAACATTTAGATCAATACAGTGCGGGAGAATATTTACCCAAAAGCATCGATCGTCTAGTTGCAATCGGAGAACCCAAACGAGGGGAGCAGAGTGTTTGATTAACGATGTTTGATTAATAACGTATTTGATTAACAACGTATTTGATTTCTTAAAGTTAATAACTCCTAAATAATTTCCTGAGAATCCCCGATCGCATTCCAACTTAAATCACGACCCGTTTCAGTATGAGTAAACATGAGGCTAAGGTATCGATCGGGTAAATAAGGCAACCGATCGCACCATTCGATCGCCATAATTCCCAGCGGCGCTTCTGTTCCATCCCAATAGCCTTCGAGATAAAGTTCTGCAACTTCGGACGGCGTGAGACGGTAAAGATCGAGGTGATAGAGCGGGACTCGGCCATCATGATATTCATTCAACAGTGTAAATGTCGGACTTTCGAGGGTTTCGACAATACCCAACCCTACCCCAATGCCCTGAACAAGACTCGTTTTTCCGGTGCCTAAATCTCCCGTCAAAAGCAAGACAGTTCCAGAGTTTAGTTTTTTTCCCAGTCGGACACCAAGATCGTAAGTCGCTTGGAGATTGGGCAGATTAAGGTGATTCATGACTTCTGTTCAAGTTTCATGGCAGCGTACCAGCCCAACAACACTTTCGCCAGCCGATCGGGATTATGACGCACAAATCCTTCCTTATCTTCTTCCATCACATCCGCCCGGATAATCCGTCGGCCCAAGCTTGTCACCCGATCGGTATCAAGCACAACAGGAATTGCGCCTTCTTTTGCATAGTTTTCAATCGAGGACTTCGAGGGTGAGCGGCGCTGAACTAGTACTGCATCAAATAAGGGAAAGCCACAAATTTTATCGATCGCATCAATGTGATCCGCGACGCTGTAACCATCGGTTTCGCCCGGTTGGGTCATAACGTTAGAGACATAGACACAGGGAACTCGGGTTGCGGCGATCGCTTCACGGATTTCGGGAACCAGCAAATTAGGAACAATGCTGGTGTAGAGACTGCCCGGTCCGATGATAATAAAATCTGCATTACGAATGGCTTGGATGGCCTTGGGCAATGCTGGGGGATTTGCTGGAGTGCAACCAATTTTGACAATTTTGCCTCGCGCCTCGGGAATTTGAGATTCTCCTTCGATACGGCGACCATCTTCGAGTTCAGCCCAGAGGCGCACGTCGCTGAGCGTTGCGGGAAACACCTCTCCCTTAATGGCTAACACTTTTGAACTCGCTTCCACCGCCCGTTCTAGATCCCCACTCACTTCGCTGAGGGCGGTCAAAAAGAGATTACCAAAGCTATGACCAACCAATCCATCTCCAGCTTGAAATCGATATTGGAACAGTTCAGTAATCAGTTTTTCTTCATCCGCCAAAGCCGCTAGACAATTGCGAATGTCACCGGGTGGCAACACCCCAATTTCCCGACGCAATCGCCCAGACGATCCACCATCATCGGCCACAGTCACGATCGCGACCAAATTTGTACTGAGCAATTTGAGTCCACGCAGCAACGTACTCAGTCCAGTTCCACCACCAATCACAACAATCCTTGGGCCTCGATTCAAGCGACGATGATCCCAAATCATATCGACTAGGCGTTGGTCATGATCTGGAATTAACACCTCAGTAATGGAATTAAACGTGCGGGTTTGCCCGAGCCACACCAACGCCATACCCGTCAAAATCACAATAGGGCCGCTGATGTAATTGGGCACCGTGCGAGCAACATACTCTAGAAGATCACTAGAAAACTGAGTTAGATAAAAAATCGGTGTGAGCTTTACCCAAATCGCAAAGCCCAAGGAAATCATCAACACCCCACCCGCACTCATCAACATCCATCGCTTCATGGACATTCCAGGGGTCATCCATTTCATCCATTTCCCAACGCCATCGGGAAGCATCATCATCCAGTGAGGCGAAGCTTCTTGGCGCGATCGAAACCGACGCACCGATCGAGACCGACGGGCGGATCGAATGGCTTGTTTAAAAGAGCGCTGGGCTGTCATGCTTTTAGTTAACCAGATAAATAAATCCCTACTTGATTCCCTAACTTGGGCGCAATAAAATAATCAGTAATACTGAGCAGAATAACGTAGGTTCTGGATTGTGGAAGTATTCCCTCAAAGAAAATACTAGAACTTAAAATAGGTAACGAATAAACAAAATAGCTCGACTTACTGAATCATGTAGATTGGGTTTTGTGAAATGACACCGTCTGTATCACCTTCTTTATCACAATCGGAAACACCGTCCATAGTTCTACCATTAGTAGAACTCAGAAATATATCGAAGTCGTTTGGATCGCAGAAGGTTTTAGACGGCATTAGCTTAAAAATTTATCCCGGCGAGGCCATGGCTATCATTGGGCCATCCGGAACCGGAAAATCGACGGTTCTTCGAGTGATTGCGGGCCTGGTGGCGGCTGATTCAGGGGAGATTTTTGTCCAGGGAAAACTCCGTCAAGGATTGGCCGAAGACAACTTGAATAGCAGTCGCATTGGCATGGTGTTTCAGCAGGCAGCTTTGTTTGATTCCTTGACGGTGGAAGAAAATGTGGGCTTCTTGCTCTATCAACATTCAACCTTGAACCCAGCCAAAATCCGGGTGTTGGTGAGCCAATGTTTAAAGACTGTGGGATTGCCGAATATTGGCGACAGGTATCCAGCGGAACTGTCGGGTGGAATGCGAAAGCGGGTGAGTTTTGCACGGGCAATCTTAGAAAATCCGCAAAACCCCGGTGATACACCAAATGTATTGTTGTACGATGAACCGACAGCAGGTCTGGATCCGATCGCCTCTACTATTATTGAAGATTTAGTCTGTACGGTGCGTCAAACAGCCGGACGAGGGCGCAGTTCGGTGATGGTGACGCATCAGGAAAGTACAATTCGACGGACAGCAGAACGTGTGTTGTTTTTATATGACGGTCAAGTGCAGTGGGATCGCCCGATCGCCGAGATTGATACAACAGACAATGCGTTGGTACGTCAATTTTTTGCAGGCAGCACGACGGGACCAATTCGGGTTTTGGATTAGTTGATTTTAGAGTTTAGATTTTACCCAATTAATTTTACTTCAATTAAATGGAGATTAGAGTTATGGCAACAAGGCTAGGGCGGGAAGGCGTGTTAGGACTATTTATTTTGGGTGGATTAGGGGCATTGGGGGCAAGTGTGCTGTGGCTGCGGGGCATAACCTTGGGTCCATCTGGCTATGAAGTGGTAGTGCAATTTAAGGATGCGTCGGGGTTGTCTGAGGGTTCCGTTGTGCGCTATCGGGGCAGCAATGTTGGTAGTGTCCGAAATGTGAGTTTTGGGGATGAGGGTGTGACCGTGAAGGTCCGGATTGACCAGCCGGAATTGCGGGTGCCGAAAAATTCGCTTTTTAATGTGAATCAATCTAGCTTTCTAGGTGCAAGTAGTTTGGATATTGTGCCGCCGGAGGTCGGAGTAAATACGGCGACTAAGCCTCGGGATGGAAATTGCGATCGGGCGGTAATTCTTTGTGATGGTGCAAAGGTCCGGGGTGCCATTGGGGTGAGTACGGAGGCGCTATTGAAGGAAAGTATGAAGTTCACGAAGGCCTATAGCAGCCCTGAGTTTGTAGGAAATTTGACCGCGTTGACGAAAAGTTCTAATGCGGCGGCGTTGGAACTGGCGAAGGTCAGTAAGGAATTTGGGCTATTGGCGCAGACCAGTCGTCAGGAGTTACGATCGGTATCAGGGACCAGTGTGGCGACGATGCAAAATTTTTCCACTACGGCTCAGTCGTTAACCCAAACCTCAAACGCGGCCAATCTGACGCTTGCTCAGGTAAGTGGGCTGATGACTGAAAACCGATCGCTGCTAGTCGGGACATTGGATAATCTAAATCAAAGCAGTGGATCGCTGAAAGTAGCAGTCGCTAAAATGGGTCCGGCGATCGATCGGGTAACGGGCGGACAATTGCTCCAAAACTTAGAAACTCTGTCGGCGAATGCAGCGATCGCGTCGGTTAATTTGCGGGATGCCTCAAAAGCTGTCAATGACCCAACCAATGTGTTGATGCTCCAGCAGACCTTGGATTCAGCACGGGCAACCTTTCAGAATACGCAAAAGCTGACCACTGATTTAGACGATCTGATGGGCGATCCAAAACTGCGGGAAAATTTACGGAGTTTGATTAACGGGTTGAGTAAGTTGGTGTCGAGTTCGCAACAAGTGGAACAGCGGGCCAATGTAGCGCAGCAGTTGGAACCTTTGGTAATTCAGGCACAGCGCAAAGAATTGGCTCGACAGGTTGGGCAAGTTGAATCTCTTCCAGAATCCTTTCCAAACGCTGTTCTTGATCAGGAGCAGCCAGGGAAGTGAGCAAGATTGACGAAGACGATCGTTCCACCAATGGCTGAATGATAGTGCTGAACGATTGCTCGTTTGACGAGACAAGGGGACGACGTTTTATACTTGATAAGTATTTTTGGCTTCTTGATAGAAGCTGGACGGAGGACCGATCGCCTTTTAGAAATGATTAATAGAGATGACTAAGCCAATGCTTTCGCCGACCCATTACGAATTATTAGAAGTATCGGCCATGGCCACGGGAGATGAGATTAAACAGTCTTTTCGGCGATTGGCAAAAATCTTTCACCCCGATCGGCACAGCAACAGTACCCAACAAACCCAGTTTCTCGAAAAATTTCAAATCCTCAGCGCCGCCTACGAAGTGCTCAGTGACCGCCATCAACGCCGGGTTTACGATCAAATGTTGCGCTATGGTCCAGGGCAAACTACCGAAACCCGCACCGATCGTACAGAAGCAGCCAGACGACAGTACAATGCCAGACGCAAGCAGGAAACCGTAGAACCGGACGACCTTCTAGACCAATGGATGAAACGAGTTTATAAACCTGTAGTGCGGTTGATGGGCGAGATACTGAAACCTCTGCGATCGCAGATTAAGGCACTATCAGCGGATCCCTTTGATGATGAGCTAATGGACGCGTTTATGGCTTATATCGAAGACTGCCGAACCAAAATCGATAAATCCCAAATGGTGGCCTGTAGTCTCCCTAATCCCCCGATCGCCGCCGCCGTGTCCGCAAATCTTTACTACTGTATGCACCAATTGGCCGACGCGCTGAACGAATTAGATTTCTTCACCCAAAATTATGATGAAACCTATCTCAATGACGGAGTAGAGATGTTCCGCATTGCCGAGGACTTGAGAAAAGAAGCCATGAATGGGGCAAGAAGCTTAAAGGAACAGTAGTAATTTTAATCTAGTTGAATTTTATTGCGCTTAGATTAAGATGCACTGTCCAAAAAATTCTTAAAAACTCTTAAAATTAGTGTAAAGAGTATCTACTTATACTTTGCATTCTCTTAGGTTAATGTTAGGTTAAGTATAGTTTAAGTCCATACATTTCAATCCTTTGAGCAAGGGGAGATTTCTTTGATGGGGCAAAAACTGGAAGCTAGGTTCCGATCGGAAGCCAACGCGCCTTCAGTGAAGCAATGTTCTAACTATTCTCGAACAGGAGCGTCTGTAAAGATGTCGGATCAATCTAACTTTCTCAATCCTCGTAGTCGTTATCGCGGTCACTTTAAACCCGAAAATTTGGCCTTTAATGCCAATCTTCAAGAATTTGCGGGTCGGGTGATGACAATCTCAAATCTTGAGACAGGCGGTAAAATTTCTCCCGAAGATTCCTACCGAGAGATTAAAGCCCTTTGGAAAGAATTGAAGCGAAGTAAGAAAAGTCTAGGTATTGGTCGGACAAATCCTCATTTTGGCGATGCTGAGGCGGGTTAAAGACAAAAATTAAGGCCAGTACTTCGCCCATCGGACCTAGCGATCTAAAAATCCCCCCAAATTTAAAACTCTGGAGGGATTTTTAGTGTTTTTAATGCGTTTAATTTTTAATGCGTTTAATTTTAGGGAGCCGCGACCGGACTTTTGCTTACAACGCCTTCATAAGCTAAAACGCGTTCATAATAGCGAGCAAGTTGGTAGGTAGCCGCACTCCAATTCCAACGCTCCGATTCTTCGCGGGCATTTTGGCGCAGTTGCGATCGGTGTTGGCGGTTCGCTAGGAGTTGCTGAGTAGCGACAATAGCGCTTAATTCATTTTGGGGGTCAAAGAGATAGCCATTTTCACCCGGTGTCACAATGTCAGGAATTCCGCCAGAATTCGCTGCCACCACTGGACAACCTGCCGCCATCGCTTCAAGCAAAACCAATCCTAGCGTTTCCGTGCGAGATGGAAAAATAAACGCATCCGCCGAGGCATAGGCAGAACCTAATTCCTTCCCAGCTAAATATCCGACGAAATGAGTATTTGTGCCCGCAAAATGTTTTTCGAGAGTTTCGCGGTTGGGTCCGTCCCCAACGAGGGCCAGACGGGCATTAGGAATGGCTTGCAGGATAGGTTTTATTCGGTGGATTTCTTTTTCAGCCCCCAACCGACCGACATATAGCAGCAATGGATCCTCAGGATGGCCTTGAGTCAGACGCGATCGCATCTCCAGGCTTTCCAAACTGGGATGAAACGTTTCGGTATCTACTCCACGCTGCCACAAATCTGTGTGATGAATGCCGTGGTCGGTAAGGGTCTGAACCATCGCGTTGGAGGTGCAGAGGTTGAGGCGGGCACGGTTATGGGCTTGACGGAGAAAAAACCAGAGAAGAGCTTCTAAGTGTCCCAGTCCGTAGTGTTCCAAGTATTTAGGCAGATGAGTATGGTAAGACGCAACGAGAGGAATGTTGAGCTTTTGGGCGTAGTAGATGCCACCAATTCCTAGAATAGCCGGATTAACGACGTGAATCAGGTCGGGTTTAAAACGGTTTAGCTCCCGCCGAAGGGCTGGGCTGGGAAAGGCCATTTTAAGTTCGGGATACCAGGGTAGCGGAAGGCCAGAAACCCCATGGATTACCGCGCCTTTATATTCGGTGAGGCCACCGTCTGGAGAGAAAATTAGGACTTGGTGACCTTGACGTTGAAGATGCTCGACCGTATGTTTGAGGCGGGTAACAATTCCGTCTACTTTGGGCAGGAAGGTTTCGGTAAAGAGGGCGATTCTCATGTTGAATATTTAATTGAGAATGTTGAATGGAAAATTTTAGAGTTTAGATTTTGAATTTGAGATACAGAGGGCGTGGATTCCGACAGCAGCTATTCCCCAGCCCCCTAGAACTCCCATTCCTTCTGCAAAGCAGTTAATACGGTGGCGATCTTCGGCGGCTTTGGCGATTAATAGTTGTTGGACGGTGGGCTGGAATTTACTTAATGTACTAAGCTGTTGGAACGATCGATCCAATGCTGCCCAGTCTTGTAATAAATAATAAGTGCTGCATCCCGCAAAGAGTAGTCCGGGAGCGATCGTGGTTAAACACAGCACAGCAAGGCGAGTGATTGGTTTCATGACTTTAAAATAGGTTAAAGAGAGAGACTGTTATTTCTCTCCCTCATAAGTCTAGCTATGCAGCTATTTCCCAACTACTTCCACTTGACGCGAGGCATGATTTCGTTCAAATCGGCGCGGTGTTTGTATTTGGTCGCGAAGTTAAGTAACGAATCCAACAACGAATCTGAGAGTAAATGCGGCTGTAGGCCAAGATCTAGCAGATTAGTGTTTTTGGCATTGAAATAGTGTTCTTCTTTTTCAACGCGAGGATTTTCGATATGTTGGATTTCCACCTTGAGACCAATGGATTCGCTAGCTTTTTGAACTTGCTTTGCCAAGTCGCCGACGTTGAACATTTCGGTAAATTGGTTAAATACACGGAATTCGCCTGGATCAGCAGGCTTTTCGATCGCCAACTCAACACATCGCACCGTGTCCCGAATGTCTAAGAACGCACGGGTTTGGCCCCCGGATCCATACACCGTCAACGGATGACCCACTGCCGCTTGAATGCAGAAACGGTTGAGCGCGGTGCCATAAACTCCGTCGTAGTCCAGACGGTTTATCAGCAACTCATCTATGCCCGTCTCGTCCGTCAGAACCCCGTAGACAACACCTTGGTTCAGATCTGTGGCACGCAATCCCCAGACTCGACAGGCGAAGTGGATGTTATGAGAGTCGTGGACTTTGCTCAGGTGATAGAAGGAGCCAGGTTGCTTCGGATAGGGCAGCGTGTCTTTACGACCATTGTGTTCAATGGTGATGTAGCCTTCTTCGATGTCAATGTTTGGAGTGCCATATTCGCCCATGGTGCCCAGTTTGACCAAGTGGCAATCCGGAAAATTTTCTTTAATCGCGTAAAGAATGTTTAGGTTACCGATGACATTATTGCTTTGGGTCAAGACCGCATGTTCACGATCGATCATCGAGAAGGGGGCCGATCGCTGTTCGCCAAAATGGACAATGGCATCGGGCTGGAATGTAAGAAGCGATTTGAGCAAAAAGTCGTAGTTGCAAATATCGCCGATAAATAGATCAATAGCCTTGCCTGTCAAGTCTTTCCAGCGTTGAATGCGTTGCTGAATCGGTGCGATCGGGGTCAAAGTCGAAATCTGTAGCTCATTGTCCCAGTGCCGACGGACAAGGCTGTCGAGAATGCCAACTTGGTGGCCTCGATTTGCAAGGTGTAATGCTGTTGCCCATCCACAGTAGCCATCGCCGCCAATTACTAAGACTTTCATTTATATTTTTTGAAGCTTACTAGTACTTTTGCCAAATTTACCAGGTTTGTGACCTGAGCGCTATTACTGAAGTCCAGAGAAAAGCACGGTGGTTAAGGCTATGAGTTCAGTTTGGTAAAGAAGACTTTAAAAGAATATCGTTTTGAGATTTTGTAATCGGATAGAAGGAAGATCTTTAAGACAGAAACGATCGTAAAGTAAACCCTAAATCCATTTAAAAAGCTCCTAAGATTTTTACCTGGGAGCTTTTTAAATTATTCTTTTAAAGCCTTTTAATCAGAGGGTCTATGGGAAGATTTCTAGCCCATCCATTCTGTGTGAAAGACACCGGGCTTATCAATGCGTTCGTAGGTGTGTGCCCCGAAGAAATCGCGTTGGGCTTGGGTGACGTTTTGGGGAAGACGATCGCGGCGATAGCTATCGAAATAGTCGAGAGATGCGCTGAAGGCTGGGACGGCAATCCCCGATCGGGCAGCTTCCATGATCACAGCTCGCCATGCGGTTTGACGACTCATGACCGTATCGCGAAACTCAGGAGCCAGTAATAAGTTGGCAAGTTGAGGATTGGTGCTGAAGGCAGCCTGGATTTTGTCGAGCAAGCGCGCCCGAATGATGCAGCCGCCTTTCCAAATGCGGGAACATTCTGCCAAGTTTAGATCAAACGCGTATGCCTTAGATGCCGCACTGAGCAACGCCATTCCCTGAGCATAGGAACAGATTTTGGAGCAATACAGCGCATCACGAACTTGGTTAATAAATTCGGTACGATCGCCCTCAAAAGTCACGTTTGGACCCGAAATCAACTTCACCGCTTCGACTCGCTCAAGTTTAATTGAGGACAAAATTCGGGCATTCACCGCCGCCGTGATCGTGGGAATCGCAACGCCAAGTTCTAGCGCGTCATTAACGGTCCAGCGTCCGGTCCCTTTTTGACCCGCAGCATCCATGATTACTTCGACCAGAGCTTTCCCCGAATCGTCGTCTTTTTTGCGGAAAATATCTGCGGTGATTTCGATCAGATAGGAATTTAGCTCTTCCGTTTTGTTCCATTCTGTAAACGTTTGAGCAATTTCGTCCCCATTTAGGCCGACTACATTTTTAAGCAAATCATAGGCTTCTGCAATGAGCTGCATATCGCCATATTCAATCCCGTTGTGGATCATTTTGACGTAGTGGCCAGCACCACCGGGACCGATGTAGGTGACGCAGGGTCCGTCGTCTACTTGAGCCGCTATTTTGGTCAAGATCGGTTCTAGATATTTATAGGCTGTAAAGGTACCACCGGGCATAAGGCTTGGACCATTTAAAGCACCTTCCTCGCCCCCACTCACACCCATGCCGATGAAGGTAAACTTGGAGCCTTCTAGATCTGCGGCACGGCGATCGGTATCGGTATATAACGAGTTGCCGCCGTCAATTAAAATATCGCCTTCATCTAGAAGTGGCTTGAGTTGCTCAATTACCGCATCGACTGGAACGCCTGCTTTAACCATGATAAGAATTTTACGGGGACGTTCTAGGAGACCCACAAACTCTTCAAGGGTGTAGCCAGCTTTGACATTTTTCCCAACGGCGCGGGTTTTCATGAATTCGTCAGTCTTTTCGCGGCTGCGATTATAGACCGCGATCGGAAAGCCGTTGCGTTCCACATTGAGGGCTAGATTTTCGCCCATGACCGCTAATCCAATCACACCAAAGCTTTGAGTCATAAGTTTTATGTTGTAGTTCAGGTCTAGGGAACGATCGTCGTTTACGTCTTTAGGGTAACGTGTTGTTTTAGAGGTAGCTTAAAACAGACTAAAAGCTTTTGGGATCAGCCGGGTTTCGATCGGAAAGTCCCCCTTGGCTGTTATGGTTTTGTCGTTCAGGATGAAGAGAAATGGCTTAATTTTTTGAACTGTGGAGGCACAGTGCTTATGCTGACCTATGTTTTGGCCCTGGTGGTGGTTCTGGCGAGTCTAGGCTTGTACAGTACAACGTTTGTGATACCAGAGGTGTCACGGAAAAACGATCTCGTCTGGAGTGGCGTGGGATTATTCTATGGGCTGGTACTGTGGGTCTGTGCGGGCCGGATTACGGGCGGGGTGTTGTTGGGCCAGATGGCGAGTGTGACATTGCTGGGCTGGATGGGCTGGCAGATGGTAGAAGGACGTTGGAATTCAGTTCCCGAGGCTCAGCGCGTGAGTTCGGAAAGGGTGGCGGGCTGGCGCAGTAGTTTGGCGGGGCTAAGCCGATCGGATACGGCGGTAAAGTTAAAAAACCAGGCCCAAGGCGTTATTAATAAAGCTCAAGAGAAAGTGCAGGATCTGGGCGTTGCGGTAGAGAGGGGGACGAAATCTACGACAAACACGACATCTGATGCTGATGCGGCGGCGGACTTGTTGAAGCGGGCTGATGTTCCGTTAAAACCTGAAGATTTTGGCAATCCACCAAAGGCTGTTGTGGATACGACCGTGACCAAGCCTTCGATGAAGTCATTTTCAACCCCTGTTTCTAAAAATCTGTTCGGTGGGTTATTCGATCGGGCGAAGACATTGGCCAGTGGGTTAAATGCTCCAAAGAAGGTGGCTCCAAAAGCAGTGTATGTACGAAAAGAGTTTCGAGATCGGACTCCTGAGACACCTGTAACGCCTGAGATCGTGGTCGATGACGATTTTGATTTTGGCGACAGCGATCCAGATCTAGTGGGACCGACGGTAGTGTTATTGTCTGCCGATGAGATAACGGTGATGAAACCCACGACTTCACCTACAACAGATTCGGCGGCGGTAAGTGAGGGTTTAGATGAGACGACGATCGAGCTAGGAGAATCTGTTGAGAATTGAGAATGATTAAAAAAGCGACTTTCTTAGAACAATTTAAGAAGGTCGCTTTTTTATTTTTTGGATGGGCCGCGATCGGTTGGAGGAGGTGATATGTGATCATAATTGCGCTCTTATACCGATCGTCGTCGTATTCCTAACCAATCTAAAAATAGTTCATGTCGTAATGGCTGCCGCGATCGGACAGTCTGCTCCCACTGCTCAATCCATGTAGAAATTACTTGACTGTGGGCGGGGTCGCTGAGGGGGACTGTCAGTAGCCTCGGGAGCGATATTTTGGTCTGGATCGCAACACTTAGGAGGGGAGCCAACTGCGGCGCGAGTTCCCCCGTTAAGGTGGCATTCACGAGTTGACCGTTACGATTCAGCTTCAGGTTATACCAAAGATTTCCCGGCACAGTTTGACCTGCGATCGATAGCAGCCGATCGCTCTTGTGGGGCACTGGTCCAATCCAGAAGCTAGGCGGGTGGGTGAGCCTTCCAGCGGAGACCGATCGTGTTGATTTCCAGGGTTGCAAAATGGCTTGGACTTCAGTAAGAGCGATCGAATCACAATTGGCAGTTAAGCCATCTATCGGGATTACCCGATGCCTTGACCGATTGGCAGACCCCACAAGCCTCAGTCGATGAGAACGCAACGATTTTGGACCCAATGATCGTAGTCCTAGGCGATCGGGATCCAATCGTTCAAAGGGCGTGGCTAGAATAATTTCATCTATTTCCAGAATTTGAGCTACCCGATCGCCTAAACAATGAAGACTCAGGCGTTGAATTAACCCGACGGTTTGAGCGGATTCAACCCGTGTTTTAGTCAAGACCTGAATGCCAGATGCTTCCAAGACCATTTGAATCTGAATGGCTCCATCGGGATCGACTTGCGGCAATATTTGTGGGGTTGGGACAATCAATGTCACGGTTGAACCCCGCGATCGCAGTGCAACGGCCAACTCAACTCCAACGATCGCATCCCCAAAAATTGCCACTCGATCGGGTACAGATTCACGGGTAACACAATCTTCTGGCCTTCCACAAGGAATTCCCCAGAGGGCGACAGGAAGGCGACGATTGGGGGTCAAGGCTGCCACATAAGAACTGGAGCGCAAGATCCGATCGCCTACCTGAAGTCCAGCTTTTGGCTGTTCAATCCAAGTCCCAGTTGCAGCTAAATAATCCACGCCCTGAATTTGCAGTGCCTCTGGAGTCAGGGGTTTACATTCATCAGAAATCGAAATGGCATCAAGCTGGGCCGCAAGTTCTGAGCCAAGTTTCGTAGAATCATAAGCCAGCCAATGTCGCCATGCGATCGTGGTTTCAGGTCGTTCCCCTTGTTCTACAAGCGCCACCCTCGACCCCAGTTGTCTAGCGCGCAACGCCATACGACAGCCCAACTCAGTCGCGCCAATAATCACTAAGTCATATTCAATCAGCATGATGCCATCTCGGCTTCTACCCACCAGTTACAAACTCAAAAAATCCGTAGGTCAGGAGTCTTTTCTAGCATGAATCGGACTTTTCTTCATGAGGCTTGTGATTCATCAAATAGGGGCAAGTCATTTTGAACTTGGAATTGCTTGCGATCGCTACAAATCAAGATCCCTTTCCGTCAGCTCAGCGTCTTTCATGATGCTTCTTAAGGTTCCGGTAGGGAGATCGCGATTTTTATGAACTGGAATGAAAATAATGGCATCGACACCTTCTTTAGTATAAATTTAATGGCTGCCAGTGATGCGCTTAAGCTTCCAGCCTTGATACTCTATTCTGCCAATGCCCCCATCTCTGAAAGTTCCACTATCAAGGCAGCGACTAACTTTTGATTTTCAGCCACAGTCCGCACGGCAACGCGAAAGAACCGATCGCCTAATTCGGGAAAACTCATACAATCTCGGATATAAATTCGATGATTTCGCAGTAGCCGGGTTTGCAATTCCATCACCGAATAGTTCAATCGGATCAGTAAAAAGTTGACAGCACCTTTGTAAATTTGTAACCCCTCGATCGATCGCAATCCATTCACAAATAACGGTTTTGCCTCCGCCAACCAAGCATAGGTCTTCGCTTGAAATACCTGATCTTGCAGCACCACTTCACCCACCTTCGCCGCCAACGTATTCACCGACCAAGGATCGCGCCACTGCTGCCATCGGGTCAATCGATCGGGATGAGCAATCGCATAACCCAGTCGCAGTCCCGGAATTGCATAAAACTTAGTCAACGATCGCACCACAACAAGCTGCGGATAATCCTGGATCCAAGGAATGACACTTTGAGACTGCGATTCCGGCAAAAAATCCATAAAGGCTTCGTCTACCACCACCAAGCTGTATTGAGGATTCTCTAAGATTTCCGATCGCAAGGTTTCAGCCGTCGCCCATTGCCCGGTGGGATTATGGGGATTATTAATTAAGATGCCATTGTTTTGCTTCAATGCCGTGGGTGCACTTAAGCGTGGTGGCAATCCGGCGGTTGGTAATAAGCTCTGACTAAAATCTGTAAGTGGGACGCGGGTGACGCGGGCACCAAAGGCGGCAAGGGCGCGATCGTAATCGGCAAATCCCGGTACTAGTAAATAGGTCTTCTTTAGTTCGGCGAGTTCTCGACAAGCCCAAGTGAGCAATTCAGCCGCGCCATTTCCAGGCAAAATCCAATGGGGATCAAGGTCATGGTGGGCTGCGATCGCTCCTGTTAATGCTGAATAATTTGGATCCGGGTAGGCCGTCAGCGCGTCGATAGATTGGGTTAAAACGTCGATCGCGCTGTCCGGTATGCCCAAAGGATTGATACTGGCGGAAAAATCAAGCAACGCATTTGGGGAACAGTCGGCAATTTCCGCTGCCCAGCTTAAATCCCCCCCATGCGTCGGTCGTTTCAAAGTCGTTTCTCGGTATGAATTTGGATGGGTCCATGTGAGCTAAACAGCAGCATAGGGCAGCTCTTTGTTGTCAGAAAAGCTTATGCCTTGTTGGGCGAAACTTTATCTTTAAAGGCTTTCCCTGCCGAGAAGGCTGGAACCGTGGTTTCAGGAATCACCATTTTTTCATTGGTTTTAGGATTGCGTCCTTCCCGAGCCATGCGTACCCGAGGCTCGAAGGAACCAAAGCCTACGAGGGTTACTTTGTTATCGCTCGAAACGGCTTCCATGATGGTTTCAATAGTGGCTGAGATGATGGCATCTGCTTCTTTTTTGGTGATGTTGGACTTGTCTGCCACTGCATCGACTAGTTCGCCTTTATTCATGAGTTGTCTCCTGAGATGACACGGTAAGAATCAGAAGCCCCAATTCTATGTCTATTTTTTCCAAACGGAACGCTGAGACACTGATTTTATATAGATTTCTTTGCAAATTTCACCTAAACGATCGACTGGTTTCACATTTCCAACTCATTATCTAACTCACTGGTTGTGATTCTCGCAGTCATATTTTGGTCATATTGGGTCATATTTAGCAAATTCATGGGAAATTCTGCCAAATTATGAGGCCAGAGAACCCGATCGGATCTGGGCCAATATTTCCCGGAGTTCAAGCGGGTCAACGTAATAAGTCTCATTACAAAAATGACAGGTTGCCTCCGCTGTCTCCTGTTGAGAAATCATATCGGCTAAATCTGACTCTCCCAACAATGGAATCGCTGCCGTTACCCGATCGCGAGTACAAGGACAATAGAAACGCACAGGCTGCACCTCTGGAAAAATATTGAGGCCCAAATCGCCTAGTAATTCCTCAAAAATAATGGGTAAGGTTTTTCCCGATCGGAGCAAGGTGGAAAACGACTGCAATCCTGAAATTCGCGATTCCAACAAACTGACCAAGGCTTCATCAATAGACGCTTTTGGCATGATCTGAATCAACAATCCGCCAGCCGCTTCCACTGATTTCTTCTCCACAAATACACCCAGCATCAACGCAGAAGGCGTTTGTTCTGAGGTGGCGAGGTAATAGGTCAAATCTTCACCAATTTCGCCGGAAATCAGTTCGGTGGTACTAGAGTGAGGCTGACCATAGCCGATGTCCCGAATTACGTTTAGGTAGCCGAGATTTCCGATCGCACCGCCCACATCCAGCTTGCCTTCCAGATTCAGCGGTAGTTCTATAGTGGGATCATCCACATAGCCCCGCACAGTTCCATTTAGCCCCGCATCCACATACAGCCCTTTCATCGGTCCATTGCCCTTCACCCTCAACGTCACCCGAGCTTGAGGCTGTTTCATACTAGACGCAAGCAACAATGCCCCGGCCATACTGCGTCCGAGGGCTGCTGTTGCCACATAGGAAAGGCCGTGGCGCTCCCTGGCTTCCTGGGTAAGCTGAGTTGTAATCACACCCACCGCCCGAATTCCGTTGTCCGCTGCCGTGGCGCGAATAAGCTGGTCTGCCATAGTTGTTCTTTACCGTTCTTTACACATCTGGTTACATTTTACGGCGGCATTTGTCATACAAGCGATTATTTCTGTAAAACTCGGTACACTTTTTTATAGAATGGGATCATCGACTAGAGGTTTCAGTTCATCTTAAAATTCACCAATTAGGAAAACTTCATGCTGGGAACCTTTCAACATAGCCACCTCCGAATTGAAGTTGATGCAGAATGCGATCGTTTGAAAGCCTGCCTTACAGATCCAAAGTTATTAAAAAAATGGCTAACCTTTCAGCGGTTTCCCGCAGATCTGCCTGAGACCTTGGCTGTGGGCAATCAGTTTTTGAGTTTGGCGGGCGGGGCCGTTCCGGTGAGCCATGAAGTGGAGCTATTAGAGGGCAACCGGATCCGGTTTACGTTAAGTCAGGGGATTGATGGGTTTCATGAATGGGCTTGGGGGGACGGTTGGGTTCAGTCTCGGATTGAAGGCGTTTCTTGGCTGCCAATTAATGTCGGGCAGAGTCTAAGTTTGCTCTGTCTGAAACATTTTTTAAGCCAACCGATCGAAGCTTAGGATGGAGCTAGTACAAAAGATCATTGCTTCTAAGCAGAGGCAACAGTTTGTCTATCAACTTTAACTTCTTACAAGAGGGGTGGATGATCACAGAGCCATTGGTTTAGATCGTTAAGTGATGAAAAATCCAGAATGGCTTCTGATAAATCTTCAAGCTGAGTACTCGAAAGCTGTACTACACGAGATTGGATCGCCTGGTCTAACACTCCGATTCGACGGTTAAGTAATCGTAGTGCAATTGCCAGTGCTTTTTCTTTCGCTCCAATTTGAAGTCCGCGCTTTTCACCGCGCTTTTCACCAATTTGTTCACCGCGCTCTTGGGTTGCGGCTTCCCAGTCGAGGAAGATTTGAGGATAGGCCATTTTTGTTGCCCCAGGGTTTTCAAAAAGGGATGGATTCGTTTCTATGGTAACAATTTTCCAAGCACAAAGCATTCGTAACAGCGGGTCACGGCGAGGATCATCAGTAGAGAAGGAAAGAACTTCTTGAATCGCTTGTGTCTGAGTTGCATGACGGGCTAATAATCTTAGCCAAAGGGTATCAGGGTTAATGGGCAACTTTTTGAGCGAGACCATAACGGTTCAGATAATTGAGTTTGGGAAGTGGTAAATTCCTTGGGGAGATCTATTTTCTTGGATCACCGCACATTTTTTCCGAACGGATGCAGACAAAGAATTCGCTAAAATCCAAAGTCTTGGATAATCGTTGCTGACAAGTTTACGATCGTCCCGATTTGCCGATCGGAGAATATCTTCCCGCAGCCACAAAAGCTTGGCTAGACAAGTTGCGACTTCATCCTCAGACGGTGAACCGCTATACACTTCCAAAACACTGGGTGTTGAGATGACTTGTTTAAGTAATCCACTGACTTTAGGTTTCGATACAGTGGATGCAGTTGGTAAAAAGAGAAGATCGATAAACTTTGATTCCCCAGGCACTTCAAACGATCGTTCTACGGTGCCATAGGGAATGAGAAGATCCGCGAGGAACTCTTTTGAAAAGGCATCAAACGGATTTTGAGTCATGGCAGGGATTCTATTTAACTGCGCAACTCTACTTGGAACCGATCGACCAATACATCCCGAATTTCTTGCTGAATTGGGTCCACATCGCTATCCGTCAAAGTCCGATCGATCGTCCGGTAGACCATGCGGAATGCGAGACTGCGTTTGCCCTCTGGAACACCTTTCCCTTTATATTCATCAAACAGTTCAACGGAATCGAGTAGTTTTCCACCCGCTCTTCGCATGGCTCGCTCTAGTTCAGCCACGGAGGTGGTGGTTTTGACGAAGAAGGCAAGATCCCGATCGCTGGCGGGATAGGTTGAGAACGGCGCATAAATCGGTACCATCCCACCATCGGCATCAAAGTGCTTATAAATCAGATCTAGATCAAACTCAAAGGTGACAACGCCGTCTGGCAATCCGCGATCTTGCGCAAACTGTGGATGCAATTGGCCCAAGGTGCCCAGTCGTTCGCCTTTGAGCCAAAGTGATGCGGTGCGTCCGGGATGAAGCTTGGTGGTGTCGCGA
>JANXNM010000799.1 GCA_025354065.1 Synechococcales cyanobacterium 340R_concoct_173_sub
GCAAACCGTGGAATCCAAAATCCGAGAGACCGGAGAAGAAATCAAACGCTGGCATATTCGGATTGAAAAGGCTCGAAAAGCGGGTCGAAATGATCTCGTAGTATTAGCTGAGGCTCACGAATCGGAGCTTTTGCGTGAGGGGAATCAAGTGTGGGGCCAAATGGAACTCCTGCGCGATCGCATTCCCCAAGCTGAAAAACTAGCCCTTCAAGTCCAACACCGCCGTCAAGAATTACAAGTCAAACTCGAAGAAGCCCGATCAGAACGTGCCACCGCTCGCAGTAGTTCAGCCACAAATTCTTGGCAAGATGTGAAGCCGACGGCAAAAACACCGAGCGATCCGTTAGAGAAGAAGTTTGCGCTGTGGGAAACAGAAGAAGAGTTACAACAATTAAAACGAAATGCAGGACGTTGAAGTTGATAAAAAAGCCCGATCGTACTGGGTTAGAGAGCGATCGGGCTTCATGTTCTTATGCGGAATGGGCGAGGGTTTAAGAATTAGTCTTTCTTCAGATCAACTTCTTCAAGCCCCATGAAATTCGGGAAAACTCGACTTGGTAAACCAACTGTAACGTAGGTTTTCTGAGTCGTATTATCGACATAGACTATTTGTTCTGGATCAAGAGTGACTCTTTCGGATTCTTGATCTTTGGATTTCTGATCTTTAAACTTTTTATCCTTAGGCTTGCGATCGTCATTCCGATTGTCAGAGTCCCGATCCTTTAACTTGACCTTTTTACCGCGAACAATGATCTGGACATCCTTTTTTAACATTGGTGAATAAACCGTGACAGGAATCGTATACCAAGTCGTACTACCACCTTTAAATGTCGTGATAACTACAGGCAGCACTCCAATGACGATCGGCATTGTACTTGGAATCTGCGTTGTCGGATTTGGGGTGGGATTGGTGGGTGGGGTGGGTTGATTAGTTGTTGGATTCGTCGTCGGAGTCTGTGGATTGCTCAAGACCTCTACAAGTCTGGCACTACTAATAGTCCCATCACCAAAGGTTCCAGAATTAATGTCAAACTTAATTTCACCGCTATAGCTTATGCCATCGCGCTTCACACTATAGGCACTCGCTGGAATGCTATTCCCCAACACCGTCTGATCGATCGGCTGCTTCCCCTTATTTTGATATTGCAAGAGCCGCACATCAGTTTCACGAGTCACAACTGTTGTGGTAGAAGGCGTTGAACCCACCCCAATTTCAGTCAGGCGATAATCAAATGCATTCCATTCTGTGGTGAAAATAGAACTAGTAGAAGGGGGAACTTTAGTCAGTTCAACATTGAGCTTTGTTGGAATATTGTTATAAAAGGCAGGACGACCGCTTTTGGTGAGTGCTTTAAAGGAAACTAAGCCACTCACTTCTCCTTTAGTTCCAACGATCGGAGCTTGACCCGCAGTCGTGTCAAAAGTCGGAACTAAATTAGCCCGAAATAAGAGATTGGTTGGAAGATTGCCCAATTCTGTTTTGATCAGAACTCCTTCATAGGCAGTCTTATCGCCATAGACCAAACTCTTTTCCACAGTACCGCGATCGGGCGAACCCGTCGGACTAATAAACCGTCCCGTCGTCGGCACAAAAACGCTGCCATTAACGATCGTGCCATTACCACTCGTAATCTTAACTTGTGCTTGTGCAGCGGGAGCGATCGCGCTTGCCAAAAGCAATGTGAACGCAGTCATTCCAAAAGTCCAGAATTTCATATCAGTTCTATTCCTAAAAATGAGTAGTACAACAACGTAATGCAATAAGATTGAGTCGCTATAAGAGGCGCTAGAACGTAAACGTCGTTCGGATTGCACCAACTGTAATTGTGTCACT
>JANXNM010000825.1 GCA_025354065.1 Synechococcales cyanobacterium 340R_concoct_173_sub
GGAATGACGGATGTGTTGGGCGATTGGATGCCTGCAATTGTGTTGGGAAGCGGGCTGGCATGGCTGGGCTTGCAAGCGGCTAATCTTCCCACGGGCAGACTGATTAGCCGAAAACCTGTGACGATCGCAGGCGTTAAATCGGCGATTATTGAAGCTGAAACTGTCGTTAATCAAGTCGCACTCCAACTGCAAGAACTTGCGATCGATGAACCCGATCGGCAACAGTCTAATCACCAGGCTGAAGCGTTACGATCGCAGTTGCACGAAATTTTGGCCGCGCTAAAACGGGATCATTTGAAGTTTGCGATTATAGGTAGTAAAGCCGTGGGTAAAACTACGCTGCATGAATGGCTCGGTGCCCATTGGCTTCAGGACAGTTGGCTCAAAGATTTGTCGCACAAAGTTCAAATTACCGATACCCGATCGATTCTGACGACCGCCGATGACGCGGATACGCTGACAATAGGGAAATCGGCGGACTTGGTTATTTTTGTGGTTATGGGTGATTTGCTGGATTCAGAACTTAAGATTCTTCAGCAATTGAATGCGGCTTACCGTCGATCGGTGATTGTGTTGAATAAACAGGATCAATATTTGCCTAGAGAACAAAGTGAACTGCTTGCTAAAATTCGCGATCGGGTTTCGGGAATGATTGTGGCTGACGATGTAATTGCAATTGCCTCTCAACCTCGCCCCATTAAAGTACGGCAATATCAAAATGATGGCAGTACCAAAGAATGGCTAGAAGAACCCGAACCTCAAGTGGACGAACTCACCCAGCGGTTGCAAACTATTCTTCTAAATGATTCCCAGAAATTGATTATTGCTAGTTCGCTTGGGGATGCGGAGGCGCTGAAAGTCAAGGCTAAAGCACAACTGAATGAAAAACGTAGAACTCGTGCATTGCCCATGATTGAACGATCGCAGTGGGTCGTCGCGGGGACAGCCTTTGCAACTCCGTTTCCGGCGATTGACTTGTTAGCGACAGCGGCAATTAATGGTCAGATGGTGGCGGATTTGAGTAATTTGTATCAACAAAAGTTTTCGCTAGAACAAGCCAAGACGATTGCTAAAACATTATCTGAATTGATGATAAAACTGGGCATCGTTGAAGTTTCAACCCAAGCGATCGGGGCATTGCTTAAAACTAATGCGTTGACCTATGTGGCGGGCGGCGCGGTGCAAGGGGTGAG
>JANXNM010000833.1 GCA_025354065.1 Synechococcales cyanobacterium 340R_concoct_173_sub
CCCGCTGCTACCGACTATCTCCCCGCCAAAACAACGGTTTGCGACGCTTACGGGAACGTCGGAATCCTCGCCAAATCACCCAACGGCCCCGCCGTCGTCAGTGACTTGCTGAATACTCCCGATATCAATCGGATTAAGAAAATGATGTCTCGCTACCCATCCGCTGTTCGCCCTCAAGTAGGTTCCTAAATCATGTCTATTTTCAACAAATCTCGTGCTGTCGATGCCTACCAGGATTCCTCATTCATCAGAATCACTTCCTGGATGCTCTTTATCGGACTATTTGCCGCCTTAATCACCGTTGCAATCATCAACATAAAGCCCTACACCCTAGTAATGGCAGGCGCTACCGCTAACGCTTCATGGATTCACGGCATTCCTCTAATCGGTGCAATATTTAAGTCACTCTCGATCGGAGTGGAATACATCGCCGCGATTCTAATTTGGGTTCCTATCCAGATTCTGGAATGTATGTGGTTAGTGATTGCCCTGGACGCAAAAGCTCAGAAAGCCGCGCTCAGACAGGCCGCTTCCCTTTCCACTGATTTACAGGAAGCCAGACGAGGAGGGCCGGAATCTCGCGCCGCCGCCCGTCGCATTTCCCGCATTCCCTTCTTCTTCACCAAATGGGCCGCCATGCTCTCCCTCGGTGCCTATACCTTTGATGTCGTGGTCGGATTGCAGGCCTATCCGGTTTGGAAAGACTGGAACGCGTTCGTTTCGTGGAGTAAATCCATGAACGGGATGTGGGTTAACTTTGATAACCTGCAAAGCCTGGTAATAATGCTTTTCAGCTTTGAAGCCGTCTTGGTTCTAACGCTCATTGTTTGGCAGTGGGTTAGCTTCAGAAAGGATGGTGAAAGTGATGCTTAGCTCTATTTCGGGTGATTCTTTCCCGGTGCTATTGCAGCGCCACCATGAGCAATCTGATAACAATCTAGACAAGATTGAGGATATGGCTGATGAAGTCCTAAAAGGTGCCTTGCAATCCTCTGCACTACCTCTGATGTCTGGGCTTGGGGTTGGATTCACGATCGCCGCCATATCTGGCGTCCCCATCATCGGGGCGATCGCAAGTAGTTACTTCATCTACAGCGCCGTCGCCACCGCCAAACGCAAAGGAGCTGAAGCTGAGTACATCAAAGATTCAGGGATTCTAGCCCACTGTCTAAAAGAGCCTGAGTTGGTGCGTTATGCCGAAATCATCGGGCTTAATGCCTGCATGGATGAGATAAAAACGGCCTATCGTGACGGTCAACCCATCACCGCCGCCGCTCGGAAGATGATTAAGGCATCAAATGAAACGCTTACTAGGCGCACGATTTCGAGCTTTATGGCTGAACTCAAGAAACTAGACAGCATCCCAGATGATAAGCAAACCTTGCTCCTCGATGCTGCTCCTCAAGTCGAGACGATCGCGCCCGCGTCGGTGCCAGATAGTTGCTTCAATGCGAAAACAGGTGAGGGGAGCTTCTTACTAGATGCGGTGATGAAATCCCCTGGTATCAGTCGATTAATGATTGGTGGGCAACGAACGGGGAAAAGCTATTTTGCCGCCGTTGCCTCTCAGTTATTGGCTTCTCTCGGATGGAAAATCTACCATATTAACCTTGCTTCCTATGGTACCGAAGATTTCTACTACTGGAGCCACGTCACCAAAAGCGTTATAGGCGATTTGGCCTCAATCACTGACGAAACAGAGGCTAAAACCCTCATAGAATCTGCGATCGAGTGTCTAAATGAATTTTGGGTAGAAGAGAAAGCCATCCTGATTGCCGATGAGATTTCCTATATCGGCTCTAAGTTTGGGATGTGGCAAGATGCCGCCAATGAATACCTCTGTCTCGTTGCAGGCCGAATTAGCGCCCTCACTAGCACGGGCATGAAACGGGGGAAAGCAATATGGGCATTGTGTCCTGAGCTGGTTTCCGGTTCTCTGAAAGGTCCAGCAAAGGCGGTCAAATCACTTGATTTAATGCTGTTTGCGATCGCCCCTGGTCGAACGGTCGAATGGGAGGGACAAGAAATCTCTTTTAATAAGAGTCTCTATGGTCAGGTCGCTTACAACTTCGATGGCGTATCCATGCCAACTGACGAGCAAGTTTCCCTCTGTGCGGCCCATAAAATCGATCGGATTTGCATGATTAACAGTGAATGGATACCCGTTGGTGAGCTGCCAGCACTGACGGCCCCGCCGCCCAAAACACCCGATAGTCCCGCCGCTGTTTTAAGGGCTTGGGGTGGGGCTAATCCCTATGAGGTTCTAACTCACGGCCTCGCCACAATGTTACTAACTGAAAACTCTGACCCGGCGATCGACCTCATCAACGAGATTGAGGAGTCCGACAAAAAAGAAGCCCTCACGATCGCTTACAACTGGGCAAGTTCCCGCCGCGATAAGGGGACTGAAACCACGCGAACCGACTTCCTAAATCGAGCGCGAGCCGAAAAGAAATCGCACTATCTCAGAGACAATCGGGATGAGATTTGGGATGAGTTGCAAGCGCTACTGTGAGCGTAACAAAGTGCGTAACGTAACACCGTAACGGCAAAAATAACGCCCGTAACGCCGTAACGCCCCGTTACGCCGTTACGTTACGCCGTTACGTTACGCTGTTACGCCCAACAAAAAGGCGATCGGACTGTGAGAACCGATCGCCTAAAATGTAATTAGTTTCATTACAGAGCCTATTATGTCAGACCCAAAAGATGAACTCGCCCGAATTACCACGACCTCAAGGATTAAACGTGACAGCGTTGGAACCATCACCCTCACCGTCCCGATCGGCATCGAAAGCAAAATCCATCTAGAACCCGGCTTTGAAGTGGAATGGGATA
>JANXNM010000845.1 GCA_025354065.1 Synechococcales cyanobacterium 340R_concoct_173_sub
CCTCCAACACCATCCCGACCTATTATTTCCCACTTCAAGTGCACAACGCATACTCCTCACCCACGGAAGCAATCGCCCAGAAAGCCTCAAGGTCATCGAAACCCTCGCCCAAACCGTGAATGCTACCCCCGCCTACTGGTCGATCGAACCCAGCCTACGCACTCAACTTCAAACCCTCACTCAACAAGGTCACCACGACATCCACATCCTCTTTAACTTCCTATTCCCCGGCACCATCACCGACAAGCTCACCGACATCATCCAAACCCACATCCAGCAAAATCCAAATCAAACCATCACCACCACGGTCCCTTTCGCCAGCCTTCCAGCGTTCCAATCCCTCGTCGCTCAGATTCTAGAAACCAGTAGTCATGCAGAACCCCGAATCTAATTCCCTTAACTCCTTCGGAACCGTCTACCTGGTGGGCGCTGGACCTGGGGACCCTGGCCTCTTCACCCTCAAAGGCAAAACCCTCCTCGAAACTGCTGACTGCGTAATCTACGACGCTCTAGTTAGCCCACCTATCCTCGCGATGATCAACCCCACCGCTGAAAAAATCCACGCAGGTAAACGCAAAGGCCAACATTCGCTCAAACAAGAAGACACCACCAAACTCATAATCCAAAAAGCCCACCAATACGATCGCATCGTCCGACTGAAAGGGGGAGATCCTTTTATCTTCGGGCGCGGCGGCGAAGAACTGGAAGATCTTGCCAAACTCGGCATCCCCGTCGAAATCGTCCCCGGTATCACCTCCGGTATTGCCGCCCCAGCCTACGCAGGCATTCCCCTCACCCACCGCAACTATAGCTCTAGCGTCACCTTTGTTACAGGCCACGAAAGCGCCGAAAAATATCGTCCTGCCGTCAACTGGACTGCCATCGCCCAAAGCGCCGAAACCCTCGTTATCTACATGGGCATCCACAACCTCCCCCAAATTCTTCCCCAACTCATCACCGCCGGACTCAGCCCTGAAACCCCGATCGCTCTAATTCGCTGGGGAACTCACCCCGACCAATCCCAACTTATCGGCACACTCAAGACTATCTTGGACCAAATCGAAGCGACTAAATTCACCGCCCCTGCGATCGTCGTTATTGGCACGATCGTTAACTTCCCCACCGACATCCTCCTTTCAAGGGACTCGGAATGTAAGTAAGTTTTTAGGCGTTGAGCGATCGATGGACTTCGGGTTTTTGGTGATTGATTTGCTATTGAAATACCCATTCATCTTTATCCATCGGCATCATCACGTTCTTCAGTTGAACTTGTTGCAGACAACTCAAGTAAACCCGGTGGGGGAGTGATTTCAATCCGTTTATTCTTTAAATCAACGATCGGAACAATCTGATTTACAAATGGAATTAACACAGGCATCTTTTGCCCCTCAACCTTCACTTCCAACAAATCATTCCCGGCAGACAATACACTCGTCACAATCCCTAGTAATACTTGTGAATCTTGCATATAAACCGTTAAGCCAATCAAATCCGAAATATGAAATTCACCCTTATCTAAACTAGGCCGATCGTTCTTCGGAAC
>JANXNM010000860.1 GCA_025354065.1 Synechococcales cyanobacterium 340R_concoct_173_sub
ACGACGAGAAATCAAGTTCCCCATCACAGGTCCAATGTAGTCTTCCGGTGCTTCGACCTCGACTTTCATCACAGGCTCTAGCAAAACCGGAGAAGCTTTCAACACAGCTTCTTTGAGCGCCATCGATCCGGCAATTTTAAATGCCATCTCGTTGGAGTCAACATCGTGGTAAGACCCATCGATCAAGGTGGCTTTCACATCAATCAAAGGATAACCTGCAATCACACCGGATTCGCAAGCTTCTTTCATGCCGGCTTCAGCAGGCCCGACATATTCTCTCGGAACTGTACCACCGACGACCTTGGAGACAAACTCAAAGCCGCAACCCGCTTCGCCCGGTTCAACGGTGATCACAACATGACCATATTGACCTTTACCACCGGATTGACGAACAAATCGTCCTTCTGCTTTAACCAGTTTCCGGATGGTTTCTCGGTAAGCGACTTGAGGTGCACCCACATCTGCTTCAACCTTAAACTCGCGCTTCATGCGATCGACCAGAATTTCTAGGTGAAGTTCACCCATCCCAGCAATCACAGTTTGGTTCGTTTCATGATCAATTCTGACGCGGAACGTTGGATCTTCCTCCGACAAAGCCTTAAGTGCTTTGGAGAGTTTTTCCATGTCGCTCTTAGTCTTAGGCTCAACAGCAACGGAAATCACGGGTTCAGGAATGAACAATGACTCCAGCACAATGGTGTCGCCTTCAGGAGTTAATGTATCTCCTGTCAATGTGTCCGAAAGGCCGGGAATTGCACCTAGATCTCCAGCACGCAACTCGTCCACATCAATCCGCTCATCCGCTTTCAGGATAATTAAACGAGAAACTCGCTCTTTCTTATCCTTGGTGGTGTTGTAGATGTAGGTACCCTTGGACAGAACGCCGGAATAGACCCGAACGAACGTCAAGCGACCCACAAATTTGTCAGTCATCACCTTAAAGGCGAGAGCTGCCAAAGGCTGATTGTCATCTGCCGGACGCTCTTGGATAGAGCCATCGGGCATGGTGCCTTGAATTGCCTTGACATCGATCGGTGCGGGCATGTAGTCCACAACCGCATCAAGTAGCTGTTGAACTCCTTTATTCTTAAAGGCTGAGCCACAGAACATTGGAACAATAGCACCCGTCAATACACCTGTACGAACTGCCTTCTGGATTTCGGCGACAGTGAATTCTTCACCAGCGAAGTACTTTTCCATCAGCGCATCATCAGTTCCAGCCACAGCTTCGATCAAAATGACGCGAAACTCAGCCGCACGTTCTTTTAGGTCATCAGGAATATTGACGACTTCAATATCCTTACCTAAGTCATCTTTATGGACATAGGCTTTCATCCGCACTAAGTCCACGATGCCTTTAAAGCCTTCTTCAGCACCGATCGGCAACTGCAAAGGTATGGCAGGCGCTTGCAGTCGATCTTTTACTTGGCTATAAACTTTATAAAAGTCAGCACCTGTACGATCCATCTTGTTAACGAAGATGACCTTAGGAACACTGTAGCGATTCGCTTGCTTCCAAACTGTTTCGGACTGAGGTTGAACCCCACCCACGGAACAGAACACAGCAATCACCCCATCAAGGACTCGCATTGAACGTTCAACTTCGATCGTGAAATCTACGTGTCCAGGAGTATCAATAATGTTAATTTTGTGTTCAAATGCACCTTCCTGAGGCAAGTTTGGATTTTCAGGATCGCGACGTGTCCATTGGGTGCTGATTGCAGCCGCCGTAATGGTAATACCGCGCTCTTTCTCCTGCTCCATCCAGTCGGTGGTAGCGCCGCCGTCATGGACTTCGCCAATTTTATGGACCACTCCGGAATAGAACAGAATCCGTTCCGTTGTGGTCGTCTTGCCCGCATCA
>JANXNM010000887.1 GCA_025354065.1 Synechococcales cyanobacterium 340R_concoct_173_sub
CCGCTGCCAGAATCTGTTGTAAATATGCGATCGCGGTTTCTGTAATCTGTTCTCCTGGCATAATGATTGGAATTCCGGGTGGATAGGGACAGATCAAATCAGCCGAAATCAGGCCGATCGCATCATGAACAGCGACGAGTCTAGAGGTTGCAAAAAATGCATCTCGGGGCGACAGAACACTAGTTGGAAGGTCTGTGAAAATCTCATATTTAGCCTCGTGATTAACAGCGTTATTACAGGGTTTCACGATTCGATCGCTCAGCTGTTGTAATCCCGCCAGAAGCCGATCGCAATCGAGGTCTGTGGTTCCGTGGGTGGCGATGAAGGTCAAACTCTTCAGTCCCGGCAGTTCACAGGTGATTCCCAGTTCCTCATATAGAATTTCATCTGCTGTAAACCCGTTCATTCCATCAATTAAAACAGTAAGTCGTAATGGATCAAGTTCATGGAATCCAGAACTCTTTTTAAATTCTAGTGTTGTTATATGAGGGATCTTATTGATTTCCGATCGTACTCTTTTTATCCGATCGATCGCTTCTCCCAATAGTATTTCACCTTGAGTCGCCATTTGCATTCGCGCTATGTCTAATGATGCGAGTAGTAAATAGCTTGGGCTTGTGGATTGAACGAGATGCAATGATTTTGCTAAACGATCGGCTGAGACTCGATCGCCTTTGATATGTAGCATGGAGGCTTGAGTTAAGGCTGAAAGCGTTTTGTGGGTAGATTGAATGACAACATCTGCACCCGCTGTGAGTGCGGCAGTAGGTAATGCGGGGTGAAATTGAAAATGTGCGCCGTGAGCTTCGTCTACAATTAATGGAAGATTATAGTGATGAACCAAATTTGCAATCTTAATGACATCACTACACACCCCATAATAAGTTGGATTGACGATTAGAACTGCTTTTATTTTAGGATTGCTAACGAGATGATGGGCGATCGTCTCTACCCTAACGCCGTGAGCAATGCCCAATCGTTCGTCATATTCTGGCATCATGAATACTGGATTTGCAGCTGAAAGAATCAATCCTGAAATCACCGATCGATGAACATTGCGGGGCACCAACAC
>JANXNM010000015.1 GCA_025354065.1 Synechococcales cyanobacterium 340R_concoct_173_sub
CTACCGCCGCCGCTTCCATCTTGTATAGAAACCATCCAAACCACAACCCGCGCTCAACTTCTGCGTCAGACCGCCACCACTATTACTCATCGGATCAAATCCGGCAAAGTCCGTGCCCAAGACGTTGCCATTGTGGCTCCGGGGTTTGATCCAATCTCACGCTATGCCCTGACTCAGATGCTGACGGGCCAAGGCATTCGGGTCAAAAATTTAAATGAACAGCGTCCTCTAACCTCCGTGCCCCTAGTCCGATCGCTCCTCACTTTACTCACGCTTGTCTACCCAAACTTGGGCCGTCTGATTACCCGCGATGGCATTTCGGAAATGTTGGTGGTGCTGAATCCGCAGATTGATCCGGTCCGATCGGGCCTGCTCACGGACCATTGTTTTGAACCCCATCCCGATCGGCCCCGTTTATTACCGAGTAAGGTTTTTGAGCGATGGGATCGTTTAAGCTATGACGGAATGACGGCCTATGAGGATTTGATTGCTTGGATTGGGATGCAGCAAGACCAACTAGCCGCCCGTCTGTTGACCAATCCAATTGCTCTGCTCGATCGAGCGATTCAAAAATTCTTTCTTGGCGGTGCCCACTTGCCCTTTGAACAGGTCGCTAGTCTGCGGGAATTACTCGACACTGCGCAGCACTACTGGGAAGTGGAAACTCGAATTCATAAATCTGACAAGATTAAAGGCGATATTAAAAGCAATTCCGTGGCAACCGCTCAGTCGGTACGATCGTTCATTCAACTTCTGCGATCGGGGGCTGTCACCGCAAACCCTTATCCAGTCCAAGCGATCGGCAGTGCCCAGGATGCCGTTACGATCGCGTCGGTGTTTCAATACCGTTTGAACCGAGAATCCCATTCCTGTCAATTTTGGTTTGATGCTGGGGGAAGTCGTTGGTTGACGGGCGTAGATGCTCTGTTTGGGTCACCGTTATTTTTAAGCAATTGGTCCGGCACTCAGTGGGGAACAAAAGATACGTTGAAAATGAACGAACAGCGACTGATTCGGATTGTGCGGAATTTATTGGAACGATCGTCCGATCGAATTATTCTCTGTCACAGCGATTTAGCAACCAGCGGTCAAGAACAACTGGGACCGCTATTGTCTATCATCAATGCCGCTGCCGTCAATGATGGTTAGGAATATCCTCTACCCCCGCTCACCCCAGAAATCCCCACTCGAAATCGCAAGCATCCCAATCATTTACCAAAGATACTGGGTGGAATATCCGTTCAACCGAAGTCTCCGGCGAAATTCTTGTTACAATTGGTTACAAGCGCCGCATTATAGTAAGACGTTTACCTCAACTCTTCTCAATCAACAGCCAGCCCACCGCCCTATGACTTACCAGACTGCCGAACCATTGACGCTTGATGTCGCTGCCACTGCTGTAGCGCCTTCATCTGTCATCAGCAATGCACCCGAACCCACGGCCAACGCGACCATGACCGATGTTGATGGGATTCC
>JANXNM010000034.1 GCA_025354065.1 Synechococcales cyanobacterium 340R_concoct_173_sub
CGTAATCCCACCCAAGCAATAAAAAATATTGACATGGGGCGGCACGTACTTGCTGGATACGTCTTCGGCGATCGCTTCGAGATCTAAGCGCTCCTCGAACCAGTCATACACGTTTGCCATGGTTGGAAAGGGTTCCTAAAAATAAGTCCTGTTCATTAAAAATGTAACACATCCCAAACCCATCTTGCACAGGGAAAGCGGGTTCTAGAGCGTTATTGGGCCATTCTCATCAGCGCACTAACGAGATTCCATGTTTCCCAGTATGATAACAAAGTGTTAAGTTTTCAAGTCTCTTCTCTCATACTCCATGCATAACCCCTTTTCCCACGATTTTTCTAACCGGATTCACGCGATCGTTAAGCGAGGGTTTGTGATAATTCTGACGGGGATAATGGTTGTGTTAATGAGCCTTGGAACATCCAGTTCAGCAGCGGCATTGACGGAAGATCAGCGGCTGATGAATGAGGTGTGGCGGATTATCGATCGGGCGTATGTGGATGCTAGTTTTAATCATCAAAATTGGTGGGCGATTCGAGAAAAATATTTAAAGAAAAATATGCCCGATCGCGAAGCTACCTATCAACTCATGCGAGAAATGCTGGGATTACTAGGCGATCCTTTTACCCGTGTGATGAATCCAGAACAGTATCGTAGCCTTCAAACCAGCACGTCTGGCGAACTCACGGGTGTGGGCTTACAGATCGCGCTAGATACCGATCGCAACGTCCTAAAAGTCATGGCTCCAATCGCAGGATCTCCAGCCGAAAAGGCAGGCATTCAACCGGGAGATGAGATTCTTGAGATTGATGGCAAATCGACGATCGGGGTGAGCTTAGATGATGCGGCGGGTAAGATGCGTGGCAAGTTAGGCACGGTAGTAATTTTGAAGATTCTCCACGAAGGAGATCCAGAACGAGAATATGATTTAGTGCGCGATCGAATTGAGCTAAATCCCGTGACCTCTGAACTGCGCCCAACAGAGCATCATCGCGTTGGATATATTCGTCTAACACAGTTTAATGCCAACGCTCAAACCGAAGTGACCAGCGCGATCGTAGGTTTAGAGAAACAAAAGGCTGACCGCTATATTTTGGACCTACGGAATAATCCGGGCGGGTTGCTACAGGCTGGAATCGATATTGCTAAACTTTGGATCCAGGACGGGGCGATCGTCTATACCGTCAATCGACAGGGCGAACTAGGCAGCTACTATGCAGAACAGACGGCAGTAACAAATGACCCGATGGTGGTGTTGGTAAATAAGGGGACAGCCAGTGCGAGTGAGATTTTAGCCGGGGCATTGCAGGATAATCAGAGGGCGACGTTGATTGGGGAAAAGACCTTTGGTAAAGGCTTGATTCAATCGCTATTTAATCTTTCGGATGGGTCAGGTTTGGCCGTGACGGTGGCTCGATATGAAACGCCGAACCATAATGACATTAATAAACTCGGCATCACGCCCGATCGCACCGTGGAACTTGGCCAAGTCGCACCGAAAGACATTGGGAAAGCTTCGGATCCGCAGTATCAAGCGGCGATCGATTTTCTAGAAACCGTTCCGAATCGCATTCAAGCAAGCTAATTATTCAAGCAAGCTAATTTTTATGGCCATAGAACGGACTTATCACGATCCTCTTCACGGCGCAATTACGCTATCTCGAACCGATCGCACTGAAGCCCTGTTGATTGAATTAATCGATACTCCCGCATTCCAGCGATTGCGACGGATTCGGCAATTAGGTCTGGCGAGTTTGACGTTCCATGGCGGCGAAGCATCACGGTTTACCCATTCCCTAGGGGTGATGGCCATTACCCGGCGGGCCTTCGATCGTTTATGTCTAAGTACGCCGAGCCTTTTACCTCATCGGGCCTTGGTGTTATGTGCGGCGCTCCTCCACGACATTGGCCACGGTCCCTTTAGTCATACGGGGGAGGAGGTGTTTCGGACTAATCACGAGGTTTGGACCTGCAAAATTTTAAATGAGTCATTGCCGATTCAGAGGTTGCTTGATTCCCATGCCCCCAGTCTCCGATCGCAACTTGTTCAGATTTACCAAAAGAGTCATCCCATTCCTTGTCTGTGGCAGTTGATTTCCAGCCAATTGGATTGCGATCGGCTCGACTATCTCATGCGCGACAGTTATATGACGGGGGTTTCCTACGGTCAGCTTGATCTCGATCGGATTATTCTCGCATTACAAGTAGACCCAACAACGCAGCAATTAGTCGTGGCACGGAAAGGTTTGGGTGCGATTGAGCATTATTTAGTGGTGCGATCGTTTATGTATTCTCAGGTTTATAATCACGGGAAAAATATTGCGGCAACCTGGTTACTCGATCGGGCATTCACGAGGGCACGAGACTTGCTGGCGACAGGGCAAGAGCTGGCAATTGATGAAACGGTTCAAGCTTGGCTAAATGCAAAAGAAATTCCGATGGCGTTAGCGGATTATTTAGCTGGGGATGACACCGTATTTCAGTACCATTTGCAACGTTGGCAAGCAAACCCAGACCCCATTTTGAGTGATCTTTGTCGGCGATGCTGCGATCGGGATTTATTTAAAGCTCGTGAAGTATCTCATCTGGGACCAGCAGAGCAACAAAAGCGTTTCCGTCAGGCTCAGGAAGAGATGCGGGCGATCGGTTTGGATCCGCATTATTACACTGGATTTCGAGTGGCTCGTAGTAAGGGATACGCACTCTATCAAAAAGGTATCAAACTTCAACAAGACGGGGAACTCACGGAAATTAGTAAGGTGTCACCTCTAGTTAAAACGATCGCAACTACTCAAGAACGGTCTTGGGTGGTTGCGATTGAGAGATTAGATTAAGAGATAGTGAAAACTACTGATTGGACGTAGTAGTTGGTTTTTGACCAAGGTTTCGTTGGGAAATAAGTTTGGTAATGGTTGAGACCGCCCGGACATATTGAGGATCATCCAATGTGCCGAGTAAACGAGGGTTACCATAAAGCTTCTCTAGTTGTTCGCGGGTCAAGGGCAACGAAATATCTGGCTCGATTCCTTTGTGGCTGATGTCGGTGCCATTAGGCGTGTAGTAATGGGCAATGGTGACCGCCAAACCCGAACCATCGGACAGGGGATGGACTGACTGAACCAATGCCTTACCAAACGTCTGGGTACCAATGATGGTGGCGCGTTTGTTGTCTTTGAGTGCGCCAGTCAAGATTTCGCTTGAACTAGCCGAATTTTTATCCACCAGCACCACAAGGGGTAAATTACTAATAGCGGTACGATTGGCCACAAGTTCTTCACTGCCGCCTTTACGATTGACGGTTTTAACAATGCCACCTTCATCCATCCACATCCGAGAAATTTCAATACTAGATTGCAACAATCCACCGGGATTACCGCGTAAATCCAAGACAAAGCCATTGACCTTATCTTTCTGGAGAATTTTAATCGCTTGACGCATTTGGTCAGCAGCATGGCTACTAAATTCACTCATGCGCATGAAACCAACTCGAGTGGAGCCTTCTTGAGCCACGCTATAGGTAACCGCTTGAAGCTCAATTTTTGCACGGATTAGCGGGAAATTAAGCAATTTACCGTCGCGCTCGATTTTCAAGGTGATGGGTGTGCCGCCTTTGCCCCGAATCAAGCTGGATGCATCTTCGACACTCATGCCCTTGGTGCTGCGGCCATCAATGAACAGGACTTTATCGTTCGATCGAATGTCAGCGCGAGAGGCTGGCGAATTGGGAAGCGGTTCGACGACAGTCAGAACTTTAGTTTTTGCGTCCGCTTCTAACCGAATTCCCACACCTTCGAGATCGCCAGACGTTTGACTCGTTAGTGATTCAAATTGCTTAGCATCCATGAACCGAGTGTAGGGATCCTCTAAAAGCTTGAGAGCCTTACGAAGTGCACCATAGGCTTGTTCTTTGGTGTTGTAATCGGGAGTAATAAGGCTGGTGCGGACGGCTTGCCAGTCATTTTTGTTGAAGGAGCCATCGACATATTCTCGATTGACAATTTGCCAAGCTTCGTCTAGAACGGCTTTGGGGCTATCCTGTTGCCATGCAGCACGAACGGGAGAGGTAGGACTAATTAGCGTTCCGGTGGCGGCTACGATCGCGAGACCTGTGGAAAGCAATGAAGCACGGAGAAAAGACTTGCGAATCATACAGAAGTCACCGGAGAGTGAAGGGTGAGGAAGCAAAATTAGTACAGAAAAAGTGTTCCCTACTGGAGGGATAGCCCGATGAACTGACAGACGAAGTGAAAAATACTACTAAACGTTAGATTCCCAAATTGTCCAACTATTTTCCTGAAATTATCTATAAGGCTATTAGATGAACTGAAGGTGATGCAAAAAGTGAAGGCAAAATTTAGATGGCACGATGTTTAGACCATAGCGCCTAACTAGAATCTAACCCTTAGTATAGGCTACATAAAAAATATTTGGATTCCTGAATTCTCTGTGACAATTTTTGAACTGGAAGGCATGATGGGTGAGAGTTGCCCGCTAACAGTCTAGGGGGTTGCCATATCTGGCCTTGATCAATAAATTTATTCCCTGCCATGTTGTATCTAAATAAATTTTCTTGGGTTTTATCTGGGGCTATAAAAGTGACGATCGCTACCGCTGCGATCGCTGGCATCATTAAACTTCAGCAGCCCCAGCTTCAACAACTATCGGCCCGAGACGTGGCATCGCCGGAAGATCAGCGTCAAGAAGCGTTAAATCTATCGCTGATGAACCGATCGCCGAGTTTTGGCTTAGAGAATATTTTGGCGGATTGGGCATTTTTAAATTTTGTACAATATGACGGGGATACGGCGACCCGGAAGGCAGTGGGCTATCCTTTAGCTCCGAAATATTTTGAGATGATGACTCGGTTGGATCCACGGTTTGTGGATAGCTATGTTTTTCTCAGCGGCATCATGTCCTACCAAATGGGAATGCCTAAGGAGGCGATCGCACTGATGGATCGCGGCACCAGCGCACTGACTCCTAAAGACCATCCGAGGGCATTTTTAGTGTGGCGACTCAAGGGATTAGATCAGCTTTTGATGGCGAACGATTTAAAAGCATCGCAGTTTTCCTATGACCAAGCAGGAGATTGGGCGCTGGCTTCAAGTGATGCATCGGTTCGAGAGGTGGGTCCGATTTTCAAACAAACAGCGGAGTTTATTCGGACGGATCCAAACAATAAGACGGTGCTGCTGTGGTCTTGGAGTGCTATTTACGATCAGGCGGTTGTGACACGAGATCAGGTGACGCAGGCAAGGGCGAGAGAGATGTTGCTGAAAATTGGGGCGATCGAACGCAAGGATGAAAAGGGCAGCGTCTATTTTTCGCTCCCACCAAAGCCTAAGTCTGAGCCTAAATCTGGAGTAAAGTCTAAATCTGACCCCACTGCGACCCCAACGGCCAGTCCCACCCCAGCGACCGAGCCTAGCCCTACGGCAAAACCTTCAATTTAATGAGAGACTGGCATAGTACAGAGACTCTTTTGCGCTGTGTCTATCCCAATGTCTATGCCTACCCCAAATCCTAAATCTAATTTGCCTGCGATCGCATCTCCTGATTTGCAATCTGTCAGTAATACAGTGGCGAGTCTGTACGATACTTATCCATTCCCACCAGAGCCACTGGTCGATTCTCCGCCTCCAGGTTATAACTGGCGCTGGAATTGGGATACGGCTTATAATTTTTGTGCGGGACGTAAGCCCGATCGGCAAGATATTCGGATTTTGGATGCGGGCTGTGGGACGGGATGTAGCACGGAATATTTGGTGCATTTAAATCCAGAAGCCCAGGTGACGGCTGTGGATTTAAGTCCGGGGGCATTGGATGTGGCACGGGAACGCTGTCGGCGGAGTGGGGCGATCGGGGCAGATTTTCAGCATTTGAGTTTGTTTGATGTGGATCAATTGCCGGGTCAGTTTGACATGATCAATTGTGTGGGCGTATTGCACCATACCCCAGACCCGATTCGGGGCATTAAAGCACTAGCGGACAAATTGGCTCCCGGTGGAATTTTTCATATTTTCGTCTATGGGGAATTAGGCCGTTGGGAAATCAAATTGATGCAGGAAGCAATAGCCCTGTTGCAAGGTGACAAGCGCGGGGATTACCGAGATGGTGTTGCCCTTGGGCGAGAGGTGTTTGCGACCTTGCCGGAAGGAAATCGGTTGAAGCAGCGGGAACTCGATCGGTGGTCGATGGAGAACCATAAAGATGGATGCTTTGCAGATATGTATGTTCATCCGCAGGAAATTGATTACAACGTCAATACGGTGTTGGATTTTGCGGCGGCATCGGGTTTGGATTTTGTTGGGTTTTCTAATCCAAAACTATGGGAACTCGATCGTTTAATTGGTAAGTCTCCCGAATTATTAGAACGGGTTAAAACAATGAATCAACGCGATCGTTACCGATTGGCAGAGATTCTAGATCCTAGTTCATTTACCCATTACGAGTTTTTCTTAAGTAAACCACCGCTCGCGAAATTAGATTGGGCGAATGATAATGATTTGCTGAATGCTATTGCTGAACGAAGTCCTTGTATGGAAGGCTGGGAAAGTAAGATGATTTTTAATTGTGATTACCAAATTGTAAATTTGAGTGATCAGGGATTTGAATTTCTGAAAGCCTGCAATGAGAACACAACTGAGACGGTTGCGAGTATTGCTTCGAGTGTAGGAATTGGCTTGGAAGAGATTCGATCGTTGCAGCATCAGCAATTGATTTTATTAACCCCAAATTAATTCAATGAGTTTTAGATGGATTTCCGAATTGTGGTTCTTCGTTTAGAAGCTTTCGGCATCCATTGACTAGCAATCAGGTCGCGAATTTCCCGATCGAAAAAATCCATCGCACGGGTTACGGCTTCTTGATCCGTACAGCCATTAGCCAAGGATTCAGTTCTAAGTTTTTCGTGTTTACTAAAATGCATTAAAAATAGTTCTTTTAAAACATCATTACTAATATCTCGGCTGATAATAGAGGCCATTTCTAGCAACTCATCACACCGATCGGGATTCAAGCGCACGTAGGGACTATCTTTCCAAAATTTAGTTGGATGACCCTGATAAATAGTAATCAAGTCTTGTCGCTTCATGTCTTAGGTCGCTAAATTCTGAAATAAAATCTTTTCTAGCATATCGCAAGGTCGTGTCCACAAATTAAGACGATTGGGGCACTTAGGTTCTTTACCATGGTTCTCTCAAGAATGCTCGATCGCCTGCTAAACTGGACTTCACAGAAACGTTAAGTTATACACTTTGAATAAGAATTCATAAATTATGGAATGGACCTCTGAGGCTGAAGCAAGGCTTAAAGAAATCCCATTTTTCGTGAGGCCCGGTGCGCGAAAAAAGATTGAGAAGCTCGCTCAAGAAATGGGAGAACTCTCAATTACAGCGGAGATTTATGACAAAGCAAAGGCTAAGTTTGGCGAGAAGAAGTAATACTTCTAATCCGTTTGAAATAAACTGAGTCTATGGGCATGGACGAGTTGTTCCAACAAGAAAAGTCCGCCGACTGAATTCCCAATTTCATCAATCGCTGGACTATAGATTGCGATCGCTCCTGCTTTGGGGACGATCGCAATTAATCCCCCGCTCACCCCAGATTTAATCGGTAGTCCAATCCGCATGGAATATCGACTGGAAGCCTCATATAAGCCACAAGTCATCATTAAACTATTAACAATGTGCTGATTTTCAGAAGAAATATGGGGATTTGGAAGCGCAATCAGAAGACCTAGACGAACCAAATCTATAACTGTGCCCGATAAACAGCAAATTTGATTATAAGTTTCAATCACTAAATCAATATTATCGAGATATCCGGCCCGCTTTAGTAAACTTGCGATCGATCGATTCGTCTCATTCCCGAGCGATTCTACTGAAGCCAACATTTCTTCATCCAGCATCAAGTCGCAACCCCCAGATTTATTGAGCCAATATCGCAAGGATTCACAACGGGACGTTGCAGTATTTCCCGGTAATAACGAGGCTAAAAAAATCGCCCCACTGTTAATCATGGGATTACGAGGACGGCCCCGATCGGAAGCAAGCTGAGTAATAGAATGAAAGGGTTGGTCAGAGGATTCAATCCCAACTCTCGAAAAGACCGCATCACGACCCACCCGAGCCAATAGAAAAAGCAACAGAAATGGCTTAATCAAACTCATTAAAACAAACGGTTTAGCGACATCGCCAAGCGCTATAGATGACGACCAGTCGGTTTGAATGGTAACGGCTAAGAGATCCGGCTGAACCTTAGAAAGACGGGGAATATAAGTCGGGAGTTTACCGAATTGAGCCTGAACTTGAGTTGCGGTCAGCCATTGCTGTAAATGGGCTGCTGTAATGCTATTTAAACGATCGTGCGCATTTAATAACACATGTCTCGATTCCCATACGTGATTTGATACATGATTTGATTTCATTATGCTACAAGACGGCAATGTCCGATCGTTTCTATCCATCCTCTAATCTTGTCCGTCGAACGGCTGAATCCACTGAGTCTTCAGAGCAAAATCTAACAATAATGCGGCGATCCCAAACATGACAAAGCTCTCCACAATGGCAATCCCTACCGCCCAAAGATTTTCGTGGTAAACCCAAAAAAGTTCAGCTTGAGCTAGTCCACGAACTAATGCAAAGGCTCCGATCGCGCCAGATTTTAAATGTTCATCCTGGCCTTGGCTGACTAAATGACGATAGGTAATGCCAAAAAGTCCACCGGAAAAACCTGCTATAGAGACATCCAATGCGATCGTGGGCAGATGCATAAATTCAGGATTAACCACTGCGCCAATACCTGCGATCGCAGCGATCGCGAGTCCACTGAGGATGCCTGCTTTGACAGATTCAAGGCGTTCATATTGCTTATAGTCATCGTTGTTGTGATGCTTGCGATCAGATTCTTGCTTCGTTCTCACTCGTCACCTGACATCCTGTTATGATGATTACTAATGTTTGTTGTGTATTGTAAGCGAGCCATTAAGACTATGGATATTTTGTCGTTAGGTTGGGCAGGAATGTTTGCAGTATTTACCTTTTCGATCGCCATGGTCGTCTGGGGCCGCAACGGGATTTAAAGCTTCATGAGTAGTTCACTGTTCACGACGCTTGAGTTGATCGCTGCTGTGTTAATGGGATCCATTACGGTTGGAGTAATCTACATTACTACGTCCGAATGGCGCGATCGTCGTCGCCGAGAAGATGAAGCTCGCAAAGCACGACGGCGATAATCCCAAGCAATCAAGTTACGGCTTAAATTATCAGACCATCAACAAAAAGCCCCGATCGGAAATTTCGATTGGGGCTTTTTGAGTTCAATCTAAATCCAGAGGCTTACTTCACTTGGGCAAACCCAGATGCCAGTTCATCACCATAAGCTTCTTCACCATGCGCGTTGATATCGAGACCTTGGTATTCCTCTTCTTCCTTCGCACGCAACGGCATAACAAAGCTCAAGAGCTTCAGAATGACAAAGGTTCCAACGCCTGCCAAAACGTAGGTTATAACCACTGCAATGATCTGAGTAACGATTTGGTTCGCGTTTCCATCGACCAAACCTAGGGATACCAGTTTACCTGCCGGATCCTTACCCAAGATGAGAGGGTTAACAGCATTGGTTGCAAACACGCCAGTCAAGATCGCACCGATCGTTCCGCCTACACCGTGAACTGGGAAGGTATCTAGCGAATCATCAAACTGCATTTTGGCTTTCAAGCTAACGGCAAAGAAACAAGCCGTTGAAGTTAGCGCGCCAATCAACAATGCTGCCATAGGCGTAACGAATCCAGCACCGGGCGTAATGCCAACGAGTCCAGCAACCGCACCTGTCGCCACACCAACCGCCGTTGGTTTGCCCCGAAGCACCCACTCCAGAATCACCCAAACGAGTGCCGCCGCCGAAGCCGAGATTTGAGTTGCGATAAAAGCACTGGTCGCCAGCCCATTTGAACCCAATGCACTACCGCCGTTAAAGCCAAACCAACCAAACCAAAGCAATCCAGCACCTAAGAGGATGTAAGGAACGTTGTGGGGAGGAGCGGGTTGGTTCGGATAGGTCTTACGTGGACCAATCATCCAGGATGCCACTAATGCCGAGACACCAGAACTGATGTGAACAACTGTTCCGCCTGCAAAGTCCAACGCGCCCAAGCCACCATTGACACCCAAGAAGCCACCAACACCCCACACCATGTGAGCAAAAATTGGATATAGGATGCCAGCCCAGAGGACCATAAACCAGAAGTATGCTTTGAAGCTGGTACGCTCAACGATCGCCCCAGAGATCAAAGCAGGCGTGATGATTGCAAACATCATTTGATACACCGCAAAGAGCTGGTGAGGAATCGTGGAGGCATAGGTTCCAGCCCCTTCAGTTGGGCTACCCTTGACTGCATCGATGACAAAAGCGCCAATGTTCCCCAAGCTTGCTAGGACATCTTTAGATATGTAGTATCCCGCATCTGTTTTGACGTTGTTGAAGAACGCCCACTCAAATCCACCAATGAACTTATTACCGGGAGCAAATGACAGGCTGTAGCCCCACAGCGTCCAGATTACGCCCACAATGCCCATCATGATGAAGCTCATCATCATTGTGTTTAGGACGTGTTTAGAGCGGACAAAACCGCCATAAAAGAACGCAAGGCCGGGAGTCATCAACAACACCAAAGCCGCAGAAACAAGCATCCAAGCCGTATCTGCACTGTTTTGAGCAGTACCCGCCGCTGCCGCTGCCGCTTCCACGGGAGTCGGGTCAGCCGCCCAAGTCACATCTCCCACCATGGGGACAAGTAGCAACGCAATCGTCACCAAGCCTATTTTAGAAATAAAATTCAACACGCTCACAACCTTCCGAACCACACAAAGAATGATGAAACAAAGAGACTAGAACAGTTCTGTAATTCTAAACAAAAGTACATAGTTCCCCTTTACGAAACGGGTAGATGATTTTTATTCAGAGATATGGAGAACAAGAAGCCTAATCGTTGAATTTCATCAATTATGAAGGAATAATTCTGTATTTTATGATACATTTCGATCCTCACCTGACAGAGCTTCATGCGGACTCTGGCCGGGGGCACGGCTTTCAGTTTAATTTATTCGCAAGTATTTTCTTGTAAATTTCACAACACATTGAATCTGTTAGTTACGTAAATCTGCAGAGAGTGATTCACATAACAGGACTGATTGCAGATTCAAACGATCGTTGTATTGAGAGTATTTGGGTAGTTGAGACTATTTGGAGTTGATGAAGGAGAATACAAAATCAAAAAACCTGGGATCATAAATTCCCAGGCTAATAGTAACTGAATGTTAATGAATATCGTATTGATCGTAGTAGTGAATCGTTTTTTTGTTGCTAGGACGGTGCGGTTACTTAATCTCTATTGGCTCCATAAAATAAGTCGATGAGTTTCGATCGTGATTTTTGGGAAATGGCTTAACAGCTTAGACTTTAGTCCATGACTTGGATCATTTATTAGAGTGAAGTCAAGACAAGTCTTAAGATGGTGCATTGGCCATATCAAAAAGAACAGTGGTCATATAACGATCGGCCCAAGCGGTTCCAAAGGCTTTTTCTAAGACCCGTCTCGTCTTGTCATTTTCCTGTTGACGCGTACAGTAGTAGCTCTGGGCCGCCACAATTTCATCGCTGCGTTCGGGGGTGGGCGGAGTATTAACGGCCAGGTGACAGTGAAGTTCTAAATATTGGGTGACGCGATTGACGAAGCTGAGTTCTTCCTCGGCTCCGTCGGGATGGATAAACAGGCAATGGGGGGAAAAAATATCGCCCCACATCGGAAACGTGCGCACCTTTTTGAATTCGGAGTCAGGTAATGCTTCTAGCGCTTCACTGTAGGATAATGGAAGTGTCCGATCGCCGCTGATGGGAGAAAGATCTGCAATAGCCATGCTGATTCCTGCTCGTCCCGCGACTAAATCAACCCCAAACATCGGTAGTGCATACTCCGATCGGGGAAACATAACACAATGGAGAATATCTAGACCGTTACCGATTTTGGCCAGTTCTAAATGCAGCTTACGAAACTGAGGCGTTTGGTAACACTTGTTCTCAATTACAAGCCGCTCTCCCTCCATCCGACCTTCTACATAACCCAAATCTTCAGGCAGAAAATAGGGTTTTAAATCCAGGGATTCGGTCCAGATAGCATCGATGCGATCGGCCAATTGGCGGATCGTCGGGTTCTGTTCATGGCGAAGCGAAGTGGCAAGAGTCATGGCAGGTGTCAAGGTGCAGTAAAGTCTGAACTTATCCTTAACCATACCGTTTGGTGAGGGCAGATTCTACAGTACAAACGACTGTAACAAATTACGATCAATATCTCTTTATAGTGCTCTAAGGACATCAACTCATGGCTGGCCAACTTCTGGGCGATCGGTACGAAGTCGAGAAACAACTGGGAAAGCAGGCTGGACGCTGGACGTTGAGGGCGCGAGATATGGTTACGGGGGATCAGGTGGTGGTGAAGCTATTGTTTGTGGACGATGAACTGGATCCAGAAGATCTGAAGCTATTTGGTCGAGAAGTTCAGACGCTCCAGACTATTAATCATCCTTGTGTGCCGAAATTTTTAGCCTATTTTGAAGAATCTCTGCCGACCAGTCAGGCAATAGCCTTGGTCCAATCCTACGTCCCTGGCATGTCACTTCAGAAAATACTCGATCGGGGCCGCGTATTTACCGAAGATGAGGCCCAGAAAATGGCAGTTGTTCTCCTCAAAATCATTGGCCATCTCCATAGCCATAATCCGCCTATTCTCCATCGAGATCTTAAGCCCAGCAGCATTGTCTTAGGTCAAGATCGTCGCCCTCATTTGGTCGATTTTGGGACAGTAAAGACGTTAAAGAGCTTGGAAACGGTAAATTTCACCATTGTGGGCACCTATGGTTATATGCCTCCAGAGCAATTCAGCGGACGGACGGTCTTAGCCTCGGATCTCTACAGTTTGGGAATGACCTTAATTGCCATGCTGACTGGCAAAGCACCAACAGAACTACCTCGTAAAGATGGCTATTACGATCTGAGCAGTGTTTGCGTCAGCGATGCATTTACAACATGGCTCCAGCAAATTACAGCAACCAATCTTAATCGTCGGTTACGATCGGTGGATGAGGCGCTTGAGGCGCTTGAAGCATTAAAGACTGCGGATATAGATGTTTAAATCAAGATTTTAAGTCCAGATTTTAAGTTGGCCGCTGATCGAATCTTAAGATAGGAACACAATAATAGTCTCAATCATGGTGGACGACACAAGACCTATACCCACACCAACGGCTGGAATACTGAAGATAGCAAACATCAAAAACATGCTTATTTCAGGCGTTGCAAGTGCCTTGAGCTGGGGGAAAAGCTCGCTGTAAACATGAAAGCCATCTAGAGGTGGTACGGGAAGCATATTGAGTGCAAACAGAGAAAAGTTGATTTGAGCCGCCATCATACAAAATTCTTCACTAATCATCGTTGCTCCGCTGCGCGCCCTGACCACAGCAAGTAATACCGCTACAGTTCCCAAGATTAAATTCGAGAGTGGACCCGCAAGAGAAACCGCAATATCACTCCAACGAGCATGACGAAATTTAGAGGGAGTCACGGGCATTAATCCCCAAGCCATACCCGAAACGCAAAGAAAAATAATGGAAGTCCAGCCCATATGAATAATCGGATTCGGCGTAATGTGGCCAGAGGTCTTAGGCGTATCGTCCCCTTGAGAAATCGCGGCAACACCGTGGGCCAGTTCGTGGATGACAATCGAACCGATAATAATGATGATGTAACGTCCAAAAAATATAGGATTCCGAAATAATTGATAGATAAAAAGATTCTGCATGGGGTGTTGCGGCTTAGGAGATCTATTGTCCACTGGCGAGATCAATGTTTGGTTATTATCTCCGATCGTTCTGGTTTAAACTAATTTTCGCTTGCCTCAGTATTTAGATTTGACGATTTAAGCTTTATGGACGGATTTCTCAATCTTCACAAACCACTTACGTTTACATCCCATGATTGTGTGGCGCGGTTGCGGCGGCTATTAAAAACCAAAAAAATCGGTCATGCTGGAACATTAGATCCGATGGCGGATGGTGTGCTGCCGATGGCGATCGGTCGGGCGACCCGGTTATTACAATTTTTGCCACAGTCTAAAGCTTATCGAGCGATCGTTCGGTTTGGGATCACAACGACAACGGATGATCTCGAAGGCGAAGTTTTGACACAGATGGCTTGCCCTGAAGTTACGTTGGAACAAATCAAAGCCCTATTACCGCAATTCATCGGGACAATCGATCAAATTCCGCCCGCCTTCAGTGCAATTCAAATCGAGGGCAAACGGCTATACGATTTAGCGAGAGCGGGGGTTGCGGTGGACGTGCCGATGCGAACGGTAGAGGTGTCTCAAATTAAGGTTTTGGCTTGGCGCGGCGGCGAATTTCCAGAAATTGATCTCGATATTACTTGCGGCGGCGGAACTTATATTCGGGCGATCGCTCGGGATTTGGGCGCAGTATTGGGGACGGGGGCGACCTTGGCGGGTTTGACGCGAACCCATAGTAGTGGTTTTGATTTGACTCAGAGTTTGACGTTTGAGGCGATCGAATCGGCGATCG
>JANXNM010000043.1 GCA_025354065.1 Synechococcales cyanobacterium 340R_concoct_173_sub
CAAAGAAGCATTCAAAACAGGAGAAAAAAGAACAAGGAAAGTCAGGATTTATCCCAGCCATTGCCCGTTGGATAGTGGAACGGTCGAATGCCTGGGTGGAACGCTGCAAGATATTGGTAAAGAACTATGAAAGAACATTAGGAAATGCGATGACAAAAATGAACCTCTGTTTTGTCAGGCTAATGATAAAGCGACTTACAGCCTCTAGTTAGGATGTCAAATAGGTTCTATACCTATTGTTTATTCAAATTCATATATCGAAAAGATTAAAGTTTAATCGCTCCTCAAGCCACGCTCCTATAGTACGATCGCTACAATCGATCGCATCCCAACTCTAACCACCCTCGAAAAACTATCTGACACCGATGCTCAAGCCATACTCGATGGTCTATGACCGACCGGAGGTTCATCGCCTCCCCACCCGCACAAAGCAGCTTGGGATTCAGAAGCATTAGGCTTTGTCGATTGCAAACCCGGACGTGGGCAATAGGTGTGGCGATCGCCCTTCACCCAAGATCAGTCATCAGTCGAATCTTAGGAGCATTATGATGATGGATAAGAACGATATGAATCGTGGGGATGTCCTCGATGTTGAAAGGCGATAATCGATCGGCTGATAGGATAAATACGATCGTCACTCAGACGGGCTAAAATAGAAACAATAATCGATCGTCAAACTTTCTATACGCAAGAACAATGAACATCCTGCTGACTATTGACCAAACTGATTTAGTCTTTAAAACAAGAACTCCTTCATTATGCAAACTATCTAATTAGTAATTACTCCGTAACCATTCCAGAACAACCATCACCACAGGATGATAAGCCTCGAAAGCGTTGACCGGGCATTTTACAGGGAACCTTTGTATTGCCTTTAGCAGAGGACTTTGACGCGCCATTAGACGAATTTAAGAAATACATGGAATGAATCATTTTTTGTTGGATACGCATATATTTATTTGGCTAATTGAGAATAACCCACGCCTTCGCGATCGGTTACGCAACATTATTGATGATGCAGATTTGGTTTATCTGAGTATTGCGAGTCTCTGGGAAATGAACCTACTGGAAATACTCCACAACAGCCCGTGCGATCGTCTCCGTCCCATCTTTTGTAAACCGCTTATCTGTACGTGGCTCAATCAATGGCTCTCGCAAAAACTCCCATTTCCCCGTAAAAAATGTCTCGCTTTCAACCACTTGGTGTGGCGCACAATCTTGAATACCTTGAATCAAAATCGGCGCTTCCGCAAAACCGTCACGAGTCAGACTAACAATTGGTACATCATATCGACAAGCTTCAGAAAATGTACTGTACCCCGGTTTTGAAATCAATCGACCAATCAATGGAGCAAAATCAATCGGACGATAATATCGATCGTTTACCCGAATTAAGTTTGGCAAATCTGGCGCATTCAAATCAAAACAAATGAACTTATAATCTGGAAATAGATTCACATTTTCATAGGGAATTCGGTTAAGTCCCAACCCCCCAAAGGTTAACATCACAATCTTCTCCCTCGGCACCTGAAGCTTAAATGCCGATCGCACCACATCCATCCCCACACGCGGCTTCACCCCCGTCAACCCAACATCCTCAATATGGGGAAAGGCCGCCATCGGTTCACTGAACGGCATCCGAAACAATCGATCGCACTGCCCAAAACAATCCCGAATCCAGGCCACTTCTTCGGCAAAATCTGGATACTCATCCACCCAAGCCTCATAAATAAAATCCCAGCCAAAATTGCCCATCATCCAACAAGGCAACCCCGCCGCCTTCGCAATAGGCGCAACCATCGGCGGAATATCACCCAGAACCAACCCCACCCGAAGCTGCTCCAGCCACTTTGCCTCAGACGCAATCAATTTCGCACTCTTTTCCCGAATGTCTCGCAGCTTCGCCAACGTCCCCGGCAAATCCATCGTGATGCTATCCGATTGAATCACCCCACAATCAAACGATCGCTGCCGATGAATCCACTTCCCAGGAAAATATGCCTCAATCACCGATCGAGGCGAAGTCGTAGCGAAAATAATCGAAATATCTGGATTCAACCGCTTAATTTCCGCCGCGATCGAGGCCGTTCGGGTGGCGTGGCCAAATCCATGATTTGTAATTGCGAGATAAAGGACAGGAGAAGCCATGGACAAACCTTGCCAAAGCGGCATAGAAAAGCGCGATCGTAATCTTACCGAATCCTGCGCCCCACAACACCAAGAATCACCAGAAGCCACAATATCAGCATAAGAGATATAGGCTTTAGTTATCTAAAACTGAACTCGTATATCAAAATCCAATAAAAATTTCTACCTATTCCGTCAAGACTGATACGAAGGGTCGCTCTTGCCTTAAGATTATCTTTAGGATTGAAATCCATCCACACGCTGACCAAACTTTAGGAGAATTTTTTATGGCGCTCGTACCTATGCGTCTCTTGCTCGACCACGCGGCTGAGAATGGCTATGGCATTCCCGCGTTCAACGTCAATAACATGGAGCAGATCCAGTCCATCATGCAGGCGGCGCATGAAACCGACAGTCCGGTTATTTTGCAAGCCTCCCGTGGTGCCCGGAACTACGCTGGGGAAAACTTCTTGCGCCATCTAATCTTGGCAGCGGTGGAAACCTACCCCCACATCCCCATTGTGATGCACCAAGATCACGGGAATGAACCTGCGACTTGCTACACCGCACTGAAAAACAACTTCACCTCCGTCATGATGGACGGGTCGTTGGGTGCTGATGCTAAAACCCCTTCTACCTTTGAATACAACGTTACGGTCACGGCTGAAGTGGTCAAAGTAGCTCACTCGATCGGCGCATCCGTCGAAGGCGAACTGGGTTGCCTCGGTTCTCTGGAAACAGGCATGGGTGAAGCGGAAGACGGCCATGGTTTTGAAGGTAAGTTGGATGAATCCCAACTGCTAACGGATCCGGCTGAAGCGGTAGAATTCGTTGAGCGTACTCAAGTTGATGCGTTGGCAGTTGCGATCGGCACTAGCCACGGTGCTTACAAGTTCACCCGCCAACCCACGGGCGAAATCTTGGCCATTAGCTTGATTGCAGAAATCCACAAGCGTTTGCCAAACACTCACTTGGTCATGCACGGTTCCTCGTCGGTCCCGGCTGACTTGATCGCCATCATCAATGCAAATGGTGGTGCAATTCCTGAAACCTACGGCGTTCCGGTTGAAGAAATTCAAAAGGGGATCAAAAATGGGGTTCGGAAGATCAACATTGATACCGACAACCGTTTAGCCATTACTGCTGCGGTTCGTGAAGCCCTAATCGCCAAGCCTGAGGAATTTGATCCTCGCCACTTCTTGAAGCCATCGATTAAGTACATGCAGAAAGTGTGTGCCGATCGGTACAACGAGTTCTGGTGTGCAGGTCAAGCAAGCAAGATCAAGCAGATCAGCTTGGAAGAGTTTGCACGCAAGTATGCGAAGGGTGATCTTAAGCAGGTTGCTGCTAAGGTATAGTTTTCAATATTTGAATTGAGAATTTAAGAAAGGGTGAGCTTCGGCTTGCCCTTTTTGTTTTGAAAAGTTGTTGGAACTATTTGAATTTGAATAAACAACCGATTGGGTTTGACAAAATTTCTCGAAGACTTTCCCCATTTGCAAACTCAGGCATTACAGGTACTAGAGACTTATCGCGAAACAAATGTTAAATCGGGAGCGATCGGAACGTATTCATTCACTCAGGGAAAAGGTAGTCGTGTTCGAGTGTTCCTGAACGATCGAAAGGCCGTTTTTCATGAGGTTCTCGCTAAAGCAGCTAACGACTCTATCAAAATCTCTTCTTCGATCGGGCACTAATTCGCCTCAACAGATTGGACCTGACGGTTTGCGGGAATAAACGATCGATCGGCCTTTTGAGAAATAGGTTGAGGAATAGGTTTAGGCATAACAATTTCAACACCATTCACCACCGCCCCAAAAAATCGAATAGTCTCCGATTCATTCAATTGTTCTATAGTCTCATTCATGACACTTTGCTGCGTAATGCCGGGACGAGTTACTAAAATCAATCCATCCATCATCGGTTCCAATAGCAACGCATCATTGTTTTGACTCAACGCCGGAGCATCCACCACCACCAAATCAAAACGTCCACGCACATCTTCAATTAAGCGCTTAACTTCATTAGATTCAAGAATTGACGAAGCTTGACGCTGAATTCCAGGACTCGGAATGATATATAAGTTCTCAATCTTTGGCACAATTTTAACACAGTCATTAACGCGTGAATAATAGCGCAATGGTTCAAGCTGCTGGTCTGCATTTAACTCCACACTCACCGATCGGCTATGGGACGAACTGCGTAAATCGAATTCAATAATTAAACTACGTTTCCCAGATCTAGCCGCCGCGATCGCAAGATTATAGGCAACGGTTGATTTCCCTTCCGATCCGATCGTACTAGTGATTAAAACAATACGCGGTAACTTACCTTCATTTAGCCGAAGATTGCTGCGGAAACGGTCATAGGATTCCCCATAAAGCAATTCACCATGGGTTAATAACGGAATACTTTGATGCAATTCTTGAATTGGCATATTAGGCAACATTCCCAACACCAGTGCATCCTGATTTTTGAGACTTTCCTGTAGATCTTCTGAGGTATACATTGTCCCTTCCAACATATCCAATAAGAAGATAATCCCCGCACCCAAAATCAATCCACCAATTCCGCCGCCGATGATGAACAACAGTGGATTTTTAGGGGTGACAGGTTCAAGTGGTAATGCATTGAGTTGCCCAAGACTCAAACTACTAACCGTTTCCGCCTCAGCCGTTCGAGCATCCACAAGTTTGGCTTGCATTTGATCATGAAGCGTTTTTTTAAGTTTAAGTTGATCTTCTAATCGAACACGGGCAAGTTGTTTATTCGGTAGATTTTGTAATTGTTCTCGAAGCTTCACCCCCGAACCGCCCACAATGGTTAGCTGTCTTGTCAAACTATCGCGCTGAGTGGTCAGTTCAACTAAACGAATCGCCAGCCTTTGACGCTCAGGATCAAGACTACTGCTTTGACGGACATTAGCAGGAAATGGTCGTGCCACACCTCCACCACCCATCACTTCACCCACACGTTGCTGAAGCTGGGTTTCGTAAACTTTGATTTGGGTCGTGAGTTGGATAATAGTAGGATGCTCAGGCCGCAAGTCTTTACTCGCGATCGCAAGTTGGGTTTCCAATTGGGCAATCTGGCTAGTGAGACTGCTCAGACGCGGATCTGCGCTCAGGGCCGAGGATACATAGGCTTCTTCGGCTGTCATCCCAAGCTTGCCTTGCAGACTCCCAATTTCTGCATTCAAACCCTCAATTTGAACTTGTAGGGCGCGTTGTTGATTTTCGCCCTGAGAAATTGCAATACTAATACTTCCATTCTGTGCCGCAATCAATGCTGGGCCTTCAGCACGATCGTAGGCTTCTAGGTTTTGCTCGGCAATTGTCAATTCACCCCGAACTTTCGGCAATCGTTGATTAAGCGACTTCATCACTTCATTCAAACGCACAGTATTCACGCCTTTACTCCGATCGATCGCACTTTGTGAAAGCCGTTCAACAACTTGTTTCGCCCGATTTTGATTAGTGTCTTTATACTCCAACTTAACCCGTTCTGCACTACCCGTCGGCGCTTTTTTATCTTTAGCTGCTGCTGCTGTCGGCAAACTAACCTTCAGATTTCGCATCATCGCTCGAGCCTCAAGTCCCACTTCCTTAGCAGTTTTAGTAATAATTTCATCACTCAAAATTGCATCTGCCGTAATACTCTCAATCGGTTGCCGCACTTCCGTCCCCGTCGCCGAGAAAATAGTCGTTGGTCGATTTCCCACCAGCGTCGCTTCTACTGTATATACCGGAGCAGCATCTGGAATAGAAAGCGCTAAACTGCCTCCCATTAGCCCCAAAGCCAATCCAGTCGGTATCAACCATTTATAACGATCGATAGCCAGAAAATAGCGCTTAACAAGAGGGGATGCCATGGGAGAATGGGGAATAAAAAATTGAGAATAAATACAAAGAATCAAAAATACAAAGAATTCTCAATTCTCAATTCTCTACTGTCCTGTTGGACCAAATAGGCTTGAAGTGCTTTTGCTTAGCTCCTTGAAGAATAACGTGAATCCTAGGACATCGCGAAATGGCTGGGTAAAGACATTCAGGGCATAAGTGATTCTACCCACAAAATTACGGCCAATTACAATCACATCGCTATCTTGAAGTGCGATATTTTGTTTTGGATCACCCATCAGCGCATCTTTTCCATTTACTTCAAAAGTGATTGCTTTTTGCTGAACTGCATCAAACCGAATAACCGCAACGCGAGCTAGATTGGCTTGGTCTGGATTCAGACCGCTTTTTGCCAACGCATCCACAAATTTACTTCCATTGGGCACCGGGACTTCGGTTAAACCACCTCGGGCATAGCTAAGAATTCTAATGGTGAGGACAGGTTTAACTAAGGTCGATCGGGCGACAATCGACCGATCGTAATCTCCTACTTTTGTTGGGTCTAGGGCCGGAATCACTATCACGTCGCCATCTTGTAGCCGCAAGTCTGGAAATGCTGAGCCATCTTTAAGGGGAGTATACAAGTCAATATCTTGCTCTTTTGTGGTGCCATTCGTGAAGGTTCGTCGGACTTTCACAGCTCGCAAATCACCCCGTTCAGTGGTCCCGCCCGCCGCGAGTAATACCGACGAAACTCGACCGCCACTTTGTAATAATGGATAAAGGCCAGGTTTAGCAATCTCGCCCGAAATTGTGACTTGGACCGGGCGAGGAGTTGAGAGGGAAAGAAGGACGATCGGATTAATAATATAGCGACTTACGGCTTGACGGACTTGCTCTTGAGCTTCATCAATGGTTAAACCCTGTAGCGAAATTTTGCCCAACACGGCATGAGTTATTTTGCCTTCTTGATCGATCGCCGCCTGAAAACTCAAATCTTGAAACCGCTGCACATACACCGTAATCACATCCGTCGGACCCAGACGATAAGTGCTGAAGGTGGAGGGTTGCGGCACGATCGGGCCGGGAATTATGACGGGAATTGTCACATCTGACTGTACGCTGGGGATATTTTCAGCAGGCAATTCATCTCGATCGCGCAGTCGTTGGCGAGCTTGCTCTAACAACTGCTGAGCGCTGACTCCTGGCGGCTTAACATCTGACTTAACATCTGGCTGAACATCCGGCGGCATTGCCGTTTGAGCGATCGCACTAGGGACGATTCCGTGAACGAGTAAGAGTGAAAGCAGAACGGATACGCGTTTCATGGTGGCGGGCGAATAGTGAATTATCAGGTAGGCACTTGGGGACGTAGGGCTTGGTTGACAAGCTGTAATTGGATGGTTTTGGCGAGTTCAGTTACACGATCGCGGTATTTATTCAGATCGTCAAGCGGTTCCATGGGGAACAAAATAGCAACGGCAACCCAGGGCTGACGCTGACCCTTGAGTTGGGCAATCCGATCGGCAACATACCAATGGCTGGGGTTAGGATGCCCACCATCGCTCCAGCCATACCACTCCAATACAGCGTAGGTCCGTTTTGCAGTCCAGGCTCGGAATATTTTTGCTGTGACAGAACTTGTGACAGAATTATTGCGATCGGCAAATTTGAAGTCAAACGATTGTTCTCCGTCCGAGTCAGTCTGCCAGCGCTGAATTCCGTTAATTTCAGACCATTCAATCTGAGGTTGGTCTTTGGGTCCATTTTGAGTAAACAAAAACAGGCTAGCGTCTTCATTACGATCGTTTTTGATCTGTTGAATTGACCAAGGATGTTCGCCCAAAATCACTGAGCGCTGCTCTTGGGTCGGCCAACCGGGAACTTGAATCCCTTGTTTACGAATGGCTTTGAGTTGAGCCAGGGTTTTGACGGCGGGTGGATTTTGCCACTGCCATTTACCTGCTAGATAGCCGGGAATTGCTCCGATCGTCAGGATGATCGTCAGGAACAGTAAGAGCAGAATTCGAGGAAGACGATCGGGGTTGGAAAGAGTTGCCATAGGAGTTAAGTAAAGAAGGTTTAAAGAATGGAATTTTGACGTGTAAAGCCTATGAAGGTGTTTGAAAAGTTGAAGGTTGTGACGAAGGCCCGATCCGCCTAACCCTCTTAAAAAGGGGGAACTAGAAAAAAGGGGAACTAGAAAAAGGGAGAATCAGAATTCAACTCTTAGTCCCCCTTGCCAAGGGGGATTTAGGGGGATCGAGTCTTTAATATCAACGAAACAGCCTTTCAAACGTCCCCACCCGGCGCTACAGGGATCGATCGAGATTCAAATTTCCCAATCCACCACACCAAAATCCCTAAAAGTCCAGCTGAATAAAGATCACCGCCCCAACTATCATGCAGCCAGACGAATAGCGCATCTTGGCCCGTACCATAAAAATAAGTCAGAATAGTATTACGAATAATATTACCGACGACGCTGAGTCCAGCCGCACAACTTATAAAAAAGAGAACAAACTTACGGCGCTGGTCTAACCCTGTCCAGTTAAGCAATAGCAACGCGACATAAACACTGGTAAACATCATCTTCAATCCAGCACAATAAGGCGCGACCTCGACTTGTTTCCCATTCAAATAAATATAAAACTGATCAACCGTAACCGGGAACCCGAGGAGTTTTAGAATGATGCCTGCAACGTTAGCAATCAATATTTGCAAGGGGGCCGTGAAAGGCGCAACTAGATAAGGCAATTCATTGGGTGTCGCCAGCCAGAGCAAAAGCATCGGAAACCCTAAGATGCGAAGTCCAGCACGACCTTTAAAGGTGAGAATGCCCCCGGTTAACATCAAAGGCAGTGAGAGATTGACGGGTTCGGCGAGGTTGCTGAGGTAGAGAATGCCTGCGATCGCACAAACCGCTGTCCCCAAAAGTTGATCCCGGCCCGATGCGGTTAGTGGCATAAATTTCGATCGGGATTGCCATGCCAAATACATCGCAAATGGAATCCCAATCATGCCGTGACTAAAATATTCATGTTCAATACTAATGGACTTGAACAACCAACCATGCACCCAATGAACCAACAGCGGCACATACATCAGTGACAGAACTAGGGCGATCGCCCCGGTTATCCAAGGAAATTGTTTGGCGTTAAACTTGCCATTAAATTTGCCGTTAAAGAACGATCGGGGATTAAAAGAAAGATCACGCATAGTAAACCAGGGTATTAAAAGGGCATTGATGGAAGATTCATCGAGATTATGCCGGAATTAGTAGCTCAACGGGCTGAACGATCGCATCTGTCAGACTATCCGTCAGAACGCTTACCACTTGTTCAACTTGCAATCTTGTCATTCCGGGAAAAATAGGTAATGACAGAATTTCCGTTGCCAGCTTTTCGGACACAGGGAAATCACCTTGACGATAGCCGAGAAATTGAAAGCCTGGTTGAAGATGACAGGGTAATGGATAGTGAATTCCAGCTTGGATACCGTTGGCTTCTAGATGGGCTAGGAGCTTGTCACGATCGAGATTGCAGGTAGAGTTCGCTTCGCCAGATTGAACCACTCGGACAATATACAAATGGTAAACATGTCCCATCCCAACATGGTTTTCCAGGGGCGAAATCCCTTGACGAATGAGTGGTTTCAATGCCTCTTGATAGTGAGTGGCTAGGGCATTACGTTCTTGATTCCATCGGTTGAGATGGGGCAGCTTAACTTGTAAAATTGCGGCTTGCATGGTGTCGAGACGACTGTTGGTGCCGATTTCGGTATGAAGATATTTTTTTGGTGCGCCATAATTCCGCAGGGTTCTCATTTGACGAGCAACTCCTTCGTCCCGTGTGACAAACATCCCACCATCACCCATGGCACCTAAATTTTTGCTTGGATAAAAGCTAAAGGCTGCACCGATGCCAATTGACCCGGCCCGGTAGCCTTCTCGTTCGGCTAGGTGTGATTGGGCCGCATCTTCAAAAATCAGAAGATTGTAAGTGGAGGCTAGATTGATTAACAGCGTCGGAGAGACCATTTGTCCATAGAGATGGACCGCGACGATCGCCTTTGTAGTGGGAGTTATAGCCCGTTCTACGGCAGCCAAATCAATTAGACCTGTACTGGCTTCGCAGTCTACTAAAATCGGTGTGGCACCCGATCGCAATACGCCAATTAGGGTTGCAACAAAGGTATTGGCTGGCAAAATTACTTCGTCACCTTTGCCAATTCCGCAGGCTTGTAGGCCTAACGCGATAGCATCAGTGCCACAGGCTACCCCAACTCCGTGGGCTACTCCGCAGGCGTTCGCAAAGTCCGCTTCAAAGTCTTGAACAGCTTGGCCCATAATGTAATCACCTCGGCGCATCACATTTAGGACGGCAGCTTCAAGTTCGGCCTGAATCATCTGGTGCTGACGGGTAATATCGGCGAAGGGAACGATCGGGGTTTTCATGATGGGCGGGTGGCTAAAGATTGATTACGATGAGCAACAAGACGCTTTAACATCCTAGACCTAAGATTTAGAGGTTTGGATTTAAAGGTTTCAAGTTGCCCCTAGAGTGCCCGCTGTCCGAGTCATGTCACCAGATCAATCATCTTTTGTAACTATCTTCATAAAGCCTTAACTTCTCTTAGGCACTACGCCAAAGCTTAATGAACTGATCCATTGTTTGGGGTGGAAGTTGTTTCTGGAGATCCTGAAGCGCCTTGTCTTGATGCGGTAAGGTTTTATAACTTTTGCAGACATTAGTCAGGAGCAATGGGGTCGTCGCCATGGGAGATGTTGGCCCCACTTGTCGCCATTGTTGAGCAAACGTCTGCATGATCGCTGGGGCGATCGCTTGATTGAGCCAGTTTAGGGCATTATCTTGATGCGGTAAAGATTTATAGCTTTTACAAACATTAACTAAAGTCGAAACGGATGGTATTGCGGCAGTGCCATTGGACATGAGAGCAGACCAAGTACGTCCACCAACAATGCCATCGGGGAGTAAGCCGACTGATTTTTGAAAATTCATCACGGCTTGTCCAGTGCGCGGGCCAAACTGACCATCGGCGGTACCAATATTTGCGCCTTTAGCATTGAGTAAGCCTTGCAGTTCAGCGACAATTTTACCCGATCGGCCTTGGCGTAACGGTGCTTTGGAGTTGAGCAAGGTTTGTAAGGTGTCGAGATCGCCATTGAAATTATTCATATCACAGGCTCCCGAAATCCCAGGAACGCTGCCGGATTCGCTGTATTGATGGAAGCTCCAAGATTTCCAGCCGCCCGGTACCCACGGATTATTGGTCTCGTAGTGGGCAATCCAAAGGCGATAGTTGGCCCCGAGACGAGGCGTATTTTTTAGGCTTTCGTTCCAGAAGTTGGGATAGGTGTAGATGATTGGACGACGACCGATCGAGGCTTCAACGGTATCAAGCCAGATCCCGGCCTGATTAATCACCGTATCTGGATCCAGGCCATAGCTTTTTTCTAAATCTAATACGGGGGGAAGATCGTTAGTTTCCCAGGTCGATCGGGTTAGGTCGAGAAAGTTCTTAGCTTGGACTTTTGGATCTTTGCTGGCGATAAAAAAATGGTAGGCACTGCGAATGATCCCGACGCTACGGAGACCCGCCCAGTTCTTCGCAAACATTGGGTCTCGACTTTCCACGCCTTCGGTAGCCTTAACAAAGCAATAGACCACGCCGCTATCAGCAACCGCTTTCCAATTGATGTCACCTTGATATTCAGAAACGTCAATTCCTTTCAACATCAGATCCTCCCCCGCTTCGCTTAACTTATTCGCTTAACTTACGCCTTATTCTACACAGTGGCTTTGATATCGCCCAATTTTATAGCTCTAGAGGATTGCTTCAAGGTATAACAGAGTCAGTAATTTTTAATATATTTAGTAGCGATCGGGAGTCAGAACTTATGGTCTTTAATGCAAGTGTCTTAGGCTTAACCACAATACAGCGCGGGACGCAAAATGATCTTGCCTTAGCTTGGCAACGTTTTTTGCGGGATAAAAGCTTGCCCGTAGGTACGCCTGATGGAGACTTTGGCAAAGCCACTGATGCAGCCACTCGCACCTATCAAACCAATAATAAACTGCCTGTGACGGGAATTGTTAATGTTGCGACCTATCAAGTGGCACTGCAACAAAATTTTATTTTTTATGTGGCAAACCTAACGGCAGCCAAACTTTTACAAGCGCTGAACTATGGCCCAGATGAAGTCAAAGATTTGCAACGATCGCTGACGGTAATGGGTAAGCTTACTCCCATTCTTCAAACCGACGGAGACTTTGGAGCCAACAGCACCCGAGGGATAGTAGAGGTTTATAGAGGGCTTGATACCAAATTCCGATCGGCCTTAGCGTCGCAATTATCAGCGGCGACCAAGAAGAAAATTGGTACCGATTTTGAACCCGGCCTTGATATTCTGGCGGAATTTTCCAGGCGTTTGCGCCAACGTCTCAGCGGCAAAGAATGGGTCGATTTTAAACGCGCTAGTAGTTCTCTAGATGATCTCGCATCGCCGTTTCGTCAAAATGCTCAAGCCTTTTTAAAAGCAGTTCAAGATGCAG
>JANXNM010000068.1 GCA_025354065.1 Synechococcales cyanobacterium 340R_concoct_173_sub
CGTAATCAGAGAGCATTTTGTCTTCACCTGTAATGGTTTTGACGGCGATGTTAGAAATATTCGGCATGATTAATTCGCTTAATTCAGTGGGCATTTATTCAAGGCGTAGCAGTAAACCACAGCAACACTGGCTACACCTAACCATTCTATCTGGTCTGTCGAGGCGCATTACCTCTTGCCATCCAAAATCTCAACTCTAAACCCAAAAATATCAACAGCTACCGATCGTCACCCTTAAATTGCCCCTCAACTGGCACAGATCAAGAATTGGCATAATAATTGGCCCATTAAGCGATCGTAATCACACTTTAATGATCCTCCAATCCCTTAGCTAGCCTAGGTTACAGAATTTCAGGACGATTCCAGCGAAACCAGTAGACAAACTGGCCTAGATCCTAGGAAATAACCTCTGATCTCTCCGTAGTGAAAGATGTGCCGAAGAGAGGAACCTACCATGAACACCACCGCAACCTTGCCCCATCCATCTACCCGCTCTATTTCCCGCGAACCAATTCCACTTACCTTTGATACCGAAAAACTAACGCTGCTACTAGAATCTGAACTTGCTGAAGCCCTCGCTATCAAACCAACGGCGACAACTTATAGTCTCATCGCTCGCATTGCTGTTGAAGTTGAACGGATTTGTGAAAAGAGCGATCGGATTCAAAAATCAGGCGAAGTGACTTCTTGGCGTTTAACCCTTTCTCGCTACCGCATGGACAAATGCATCCACTATTACCGCCTTGGATCCCGTCGAGGCAGGGTCGAATTACACAGTATTCTCAGCTCCATGGTCTACCGATCGATCGCCCCAGCCCACCTTCAACTTGGATTTCAGGGGCGTTATACATTAATTGAAGATTTTTTACAGGGCTTCTACACTGAATCGTTACGAGTGTTCCGCCGCGAGAACCAACTTGCGGAAGACTACCAACCCAAAACTAAACTACAACTCGCAGAATACATGGCCTTCACGGAGCAATATGCCAAACGCCGCATCAATCTCCCCGGTCGCAATAGTCAACAACTGGTTATCCTGCGCGCCAGCAGTTTTTCCAGCCGCCAACCTAACGAAATTGCGGTAGACATTGAGACCGCGATGGACTCCGCTAAAGACGGTGAATCAGATACCTATGGTCGATCGCCCGTCATGCAAATGATCCGCGAAAAAATGGTGTCGGAGGACAATAGCAATGACTCAGAAGATGGTGGTTTGCGCGATCGAATCATTAACGAGTTGGTCAGCTATCTAAAATCCCAAAATCAACAGTGCTGCATCGACTACCTCAGCCTAAAACTACAAGATTTGTCGGTGGCAGAAATCGACGACATCCTCGGTCTAACCTCTCGCGAACGGGACTATCTACAACAGCGGTTCAAATATCACATCGAAAAGTTTGCCATGAATCACAATTGGGAACTGGTCCATGAATGGCTAGGTGCCGATCTCAACCATAACCTCGGCATGGGGATACAACTCTGGAACACCTTCTGCGCCGACCTCACTCCAGACCTCCGCCAACTCCTGGATCTAAAACGGAACAACACCAGTAATAGTGATATCGCAAAGGCGATCGGCTGCACCCCAAAACAAGTACACAAACGCTGGAGTAAACTCCTCCAATTGGCTTGGGAGGCCCGCAATCAAGCAAAAGGATAAGGATAGCGGTAAAGAATCAGTTCACCTCTCAGATTTCGCACATTCTTTAGCAGGCTGATTAGTCAATCTGCTCTTTTCTTGAGAAGAGTTAGGTGCTACAAACTGCGATCGGCTTTTAGCTATCAATCTCAACTACAAATCAATCTCAGCCTGAACTTCAGCGATCGATAATCCCAGGGATTCCGCAATTTGTTCTGCCGTCAATCCCAAACGTGCTAATTAAGGAATGGCCGATCGTCTCGCCGATCGTTCTGTCTCCGCTTGCGTTTTTGCTAGATGTCGGGCTTCAACCTCCGTTGGGATCCAGGCTCCCGAAGCCTCATACTATCGTAACCATTTCCCTTCAATGCCTTGATAAGGAACCCAGATCCTCAGCTTCCGTCCCTGGTGACAATAACTCCACCACTAAAAAAAGGATGACAAACTCTTGCTACATCACATAGCTCCAGCGCAAATCCTCCTGTCGATCGGCCATTGATATGACCAATACCAGAAACCAATCTGGACGTTTGTACCATCTGGGATGTCGGCCATCATAGTAGAGATTAAGATCAGCTCCAACAAAGCGTTCTGAAGGAATGGAAGTTCTTGGCTCACAGGTTTCCCGCAACAGCTTCGGCTGAAAATCATGAAATTCATCTGGCAAACCCAATTCCCCCGGATCTTCACTCGGCAAATCGTACATCGTTGGCAAAGTTTTAGAGGGCGGGCGAGGAAATTGACTTTGGTACATGATATTTAGTCCGCATCGCTTGCATTCGTCTTAGCTTCAGTCTCGATTTCAGTTTTAGGTTCCAACTATAGCTTTCTGGAATGCGTCACTCGATCGTATTAATTAGAACCAAAATTAAACCCATAAAAAAGACGATCGCTACTTAAAACGATCGTCTTTTTTACTTAATTGAATCAATGTAACGAATTAGCTGAGCAGATTAGTCTGACGACTTATTTGCCAACGTACGACGCTTCGTAATCATGCGATACGTCTCGATGATGTCACCTTCAGCCCAAGAGTTGAAGTTGTCAATACCCACACCACATTCATATCCAGCATTGACTTCTTTAGCATCTTCCTTCATCCGTTTGAGGGAATCCATATTGCCTTCAAAGACCTTGTTGTTACCACGGTGAACACGAACCTTACAGTTGCGAATCGCCTTACCGTTCTGCACATAACAACCAGCAACAGCACCCTTACCCACGGAGAAGACAACTCGAACCTCCATTTGACCCAACGGTTCTTCAACCAGTTCAGGTTCAAGCAGACCTTCCATTGCGGCTTGGATATCATCCAAAAGTCCGTAAATGATATTGTACTCTCGCACATCAACACCAGCCCGATCGGCAGCTTGACGCGCACCAGTGGCAAGAGTTGTATTGAAGCCAATCAAGACAGCTTCGGAGGCTGCCGCGAGATCTACATCCGTTTCGGAAATTTCACCCGGTGCTGCAAACAAGACCCGCACTTGGACTTCACCTTGAGGCAATTGCTTCAAGGAACCCAAAATCGCTTCGACAGACCCTTGAACGTCGGCTTTAAGCACGATATTCAATTCCTTCAGATCGCCTTCTTGCGCACGTCCAGAAATAGTGTTCAAGCTGACCCGACGTGACGACATCGCCGCCATCAAACGAGATTGGCGTTTTTCATCAGCACGACTATCGGCAATGGCCCGCGCTTCTTTTTCGTCTTGATAGATTTGGAACTCGTCTCCGGCTGCGGGAACTTCGCCCAAGCCTAAGACTTCGACCGCAAAGGATGGAGTCGCGGCTTTTACGCGCTGACCCCGATCGTCTACCATCGCCCGAACCTTACCCAGGGACGAACCTGCAACAATGATGTCACCCACTCGAAGCGTTCCGTTCTGGACCAAGAGGGTTGCTACGGAGCCTTTTCCTTTATCCAGATGGGCTTCAATAACCGTCCCACGAGCCGGACGATCGGGGTTGGCGGTCAAGTCTTCCACTTCAGCCACTAGCAGCAGCATTTCCAACAACTTATCAAGGTTGAATCCAGTGGTCGCACTGACCGGAACCATGACGGTTTGACCGCCCCAGTCTTCCGCCAACAGATCGTATTGGGTCAGCTCTTGCTTAACACGATCGGGTTGAGCGGCTTCTTTATCAACTTTGTTGATGGCGACCACAAGGGGAACGCCAGCCGCTTTCGCATGGCTAATGGCCTCAATCGTTTGGGGCTGCACACCGTCATCGGCAGCAACAACCAAAATCGCAATATCCGTCACCCGTGCGCCCCGTGCCCGCATTGCCGTGAAGGCTTCGTGACCAGGAGTATCCAGGAATACAACTTGCTGCATTACGTCGTTGTGCATAACATCAACGTGGTATGCACCAATATGTTGGGTAATCCCACCCGCTTCACCCGCCGCGACCTTGGTCTTACGGATGGCATCAAGCAGAGAGGTTTTACCATGGTCAACGTGTCCCATGATG
>JANXNM010000070.1 GCA_025354065.1 Synechococcales cyanobacterium 340R_concoct_173_sub
TTTTTAAGGAAATCAGAAATCAGATTTTTATGAAACTCCTCAGATTCAGCCTTATTTGTTTCAGTTTGCTCAAGTAAGCGCCGCAGATTAGTTGTAAACGCCTCAAAACTTTCGCGATCGGGCTTAACCTTGCCAAACGCTCTATTTAAAGACTGTCCGATCAGCAACTTATTATTTTGCATTATTGCTCTAAAATCCCCTACATTAACCGGGATCTTATCACAAAATAAAAATTATCTTATGACGATCGGGCTTTCTTCCCCCCTCACTAGATACCTTGGTAAAATCAAATGTGACACCTGGAAGGGCGATACTACATAAACACACTAGGCTCAACCCCAAACCTCTTTGCTAGCTGCTTAACTTGCGTAATTGCCATCTCACGATCGCCCAAAAAGTAGGAGCGCGCCCTTTAAACACTTCTGACTTTTTCTTCATATTTGTAAAAAATAATATTGCTAGATTGACAAAACTTCATACGCGTTTACATAACATCCAGCGCAACTCCATTTTTGATTCTTCAAACCTAAATAAATCTTTACCCTGTGACCAATGCTCAAACCAGCCCGTCGGCGGCCAAGACTCAGAGGGTAAATGTTCTTTTTCATACTCAAAAACTGACTCGTTAGAAATTATTTCTAAAGGTAAATCGGTAAATGCTGTAGTCAAATCTTGATTGGTAAACATTTACGACCAAACTACTTCCGAAAACTCCCTTGCAATTGGGTTGGACTCATAATCATCACGAGCAACAAATAAATTAAATAAAAATAATCCGCCATGACATAGAGATTTGCTTACTTTATCAAGTAGGACATGGATTTGCTCGACATTACGGAAATGAGAAGCCACCACTTCCGCACAAATAATTAGATTGTAGCTATCAGAACTGAGGTGTAACATCGGATCTAAAACATCGCCAACGATCGCTTTAACACCTAAATTCTGAGCTTTCGCATCATTTTCTAACTGTTGCACAAGGGCCGGGGCTAGCTCCAACGCTTCTGTTTTACAGCCTAGTTTTGCTAAGGGTAAAATATTGCGTCCTGTCCCTGCACCGATATCTAAGACTCTCAAACCGGAAGGATCTCCCAAATTTGCGATTGTATCCATCACTTTTGCATCTGGACTTTTGCCAAACAGTGGCGGCGTTCTCGTATCTACCCAATTTTTGTACTGTTCTGCGATCGATGTCAGTGAATAGGCCACCCTATAGTTAACACCTACACTAGGAAAAACTGCTGAGTCATAATGAATCACTATTTTTGACAGTGGAGAATAGTTAAACCCATTGACCAGGTTATCCTGCAAAAGTTCGCGTAGTACTGCCAAATCATTCTTACTGAAAGCTTTACCAACGGCGATAAATAGTTTCTCTAACTTCGCCAAATAAGTATTGAGTAAAGACGGCATACAAGGCATGACGATTTCGCCACTGATTATTGTATAGCGATTAACATCCTTCAAGAAACTTGGTGTGGCTAATGGATTTTCTAGCCCAGTATCTGTCCCAATTTTGAGAATTTGTAACTGTGATATTTTTCCACCAACCTGAACTAATCCCTTAGCTTGATTTTCGACTTCATCCCCAGCATTGCAGGAACTCTCATCTCTATCTCGCGATTGTTAGGTGGGGGCTGAATATCTGGATTAAGGGTATGGGAGATGGTGTAGTTAATGCCTGTATCGGGAGATTCAGTCGGACGATATTTGATGTTCAGGTAAGTTGACGAAGCCGATTGAAATCCCTGTTGTAAATAATCAGTCAGCAGTTCACGAAGTTTTACTAAATCAGCCTTGCTAAAGGGTTTGCCTAGACTGATAAATAGATATTCAAGTCGATTCTGAAAAGATTGGTTCCTGCATAATTCTTTTTTAATGGATATCTCATGAGGGAATGCGGACGATTCAAGGTGTGTCCAAGTCTGTTGCATAAGGGCTTAGGGACGATTGGGTGGCATGGATCCAGTGGAAGGCGCGATCGGTGGCACTGCCGGAGTAACCGCTGGTATAACTGTCGGAATCGGCGCGGGCGGTGCAAGAATAGCCGCAGAGGCTTTACAGGTCGCCACATCAGGAGTTTGGATTTGAACCGTGATGGTTTTGTACGCCGGGACTTTTAACAACTGCCCAATCACCAACTTGGCCCGATCGTTGGCCTGAGTCAGAATGCCTTTTTCACAGGCCGCATCCGTAATTTTCAACAACGCTTTTTGCTGGGCCAGGGTTTGTAGCTGCGGCGCAACATCTGGACCTAACCCCAAAGCCCCTCGGCTATAGTCATATACACTCGATCGGCTCACATCAATTTTGCTATCCAACAACTTTGGCATCGGAAGGCGCACCGTCAACGAATCGCCTACCGCCTGCACATCCGTCAGCCCGATTTTGCTTAGGTCGATTCCCGCTCGCACTTCGCCATGGCCAATATAAAGCAACTTTGTCGAACCAATTATTAGTCCGCCCATAGTGGCATCTTGTTGCGTCGGAACTACGGCTTCCATAGTGAAAATTGCAGTGGTTAATTCACTGGAATCCTGAACTTGCTTCACCACAATGGATCTCACATCAATTTGGGGTGCAGGCTGAGGCTGCGTGGTCCAGGCCGTAATTTGTTTACGGAACCAATCCCCCGAAACGCCGATCGTTAACAAAATCACTAAGCCCAAAATAAAGGTACCAAGTGACGTAACGAGTCCTAACGTTTTAAACAAAAGTCCCCAAATCGATCGATTTTCAGGTTTACTTACGCTCGCTGTTTTATAGCTGGTTCGGGCGGGTCTGGAAGATCGCATGATAAACACTAGTGAAAAACAAAAGCCGTAGATGCAAGTGTATTGTAACTAAGTTCCTTGATCTTGAACGGCTTTAAGTTGAATAGAAGTTCATTAGATTGAACAAACGAACTTACTAATTCGTTCCATACCACGCTCGATCGTCGTCATATCCGTCGCGTAGGAAGCCCTAATATGATCGTCTGCCCCGAAGGCAATGCCCGGAATCACCGCCACTTGATAATCTGTCAACAACTTATCGCAAAATGCCAATGAACCCAGACCCGTTTTATCAATATTGATGAACATATAAAATGCGCCGTCTGGTTTCAAACAAGACAACCCCGGAATCCCGTTAATCAAATCATAAATTCCCTGACGACGCGCCGTAAATGCCGTTAACATCTCCTGCACACAGTCCTGTGATCCTTCCAAGGCCGCGATCGCCCCATACTGCGCAAAGGTACAAACATTAGAGGTACTTTGGCTTTGTAACGTTGTAACAGCCTTAATCAAGTCCAATGGACCCGCCACGTAGCCAATTCGCCAGCCCGTCATCGAGTAAGCCTTTGCAAAGCCGTTGCTGATAATCGTCCTGTTGAACATCTCTTTGCTTACCGCCCCAATGCTCATTTGCTCGGTGCCATCGTATAGCAGGCGTTCATAAATTTCGTCCGACACCACAATCAGATCATGTTCAATCACAATGGCCGCGATCGCCCGTAATTCATCAGGACTGTAAACCATTCCCGTTGGGTTTGATGGCGAATTCATGATCAAGATCCGAGTACGTAGGGTAATGGCTTGTCGCAGTTGTTCGGGTGTTATTTTATAACGGGATTCCGGCGTGGTGTGTACGATCACTGGAGTCCCGGTCGCCAGCTTCACCATTTCGGGATAACTCACCCAAAACGGAGCCGGAATAATCACTTCATCCCCTTCATTTAAGAGCGCCAAGAAAGTATTAAACAGCGAGTGCTTACCGCCATTGGTAACGACGATGTTTTCGGGTTTGTAGTCTAACTTATTATCCTGCTGAAGTTTACGCGCGATCGCTTCCCGTAATCCCGGCTCCCCGGCGGCAGGACCATAGCGAGTTTTGCCCGCATTCAAGGCCGCGATCGCCGCATTTTTAATATGCTGCGGCGTGTCAAAGTCCGGCTCTCCGGCGCTAAAGCTACAAATATCAATCCCATCTCGTTTCATCGCCTTTGCCTTGGCATCGATCGCTAAGGTCATGGAGGGGGTAACGTGTCCAATCCGTGCTGCCAACTTCATAATTCCAAAACTCACCAAGACATAAGTCGATCGTTGTTCATTATGGTTCTAATGTAGCCTTAATGAAAGCCTAATCTTGGACCGTTTTTTGAATGTCATCACTTCACTACCAGCGTGCTTGGATTACTCTTGCCCCAAGAAATTTCTCAAAAGCTTGCGAATTCTACAGTAACCTCCTCGGAAAACCTCCGGATCAGACGTTAATGCGATCGAATCAACTGATTTATGCCGAATTTCACCTCACGGGATTTAATCTCGGAATCTACGCCCCAAAGTTCCAGCCCCAGGCTTCCGGTTATTCATCTCTTTCGATGTGTTTTCAAGTGGATGATTTAGAGACCTCGATCGAATTGATCACGAATTTAGGTTATCCACCAGCGGGCGAAATTGTGACCGCATCCCATGGGCGAGAAGTTTACGTGTTTGATCCGGACGAGAATCGATTGATTTTGTACCAACCTAAGATCCGATCGTAAAGCGACGTACACTAATCATTAAAAATTAAGTTAAAAAATACCTTTAAAAATTGCGTTGGAAATTCGCGCTGTAAATCTTCTTAGTCCTCACTCACTTCCGGATTATTCCCATGACCCCCGATCGTCGCGAACAACAACATCCGCTTTACGGAAGCGATCGTCAGATTGTCAATACGATTCTTTCTGGCGAACCGACCGACTTAAACTTAGCTGAACTGGCCCGCCTTAAAATCCGTTACCGAGGTTTTCCCGGCGCAAGGGATATTCAAAAAGATCTCGACAAAACTCTAGCCAATTGGCAATTGACAGAAGAACAGCTCTTCGACAAAACCCGCGAACTGCACAATAGTATGCGTCTGTATACCGTCCGTGCCCGCCGCGAACAGGAAGACTGGAGCTAAAGTAATGCAACCCTGCGCCATTCCGCCAAAGTTAAAACAGGGATCTCGTTTAATGGCGATCGCTCCCTGTGGTGCTGTCCGAGATCCCGCTGCCTTTCAACCGGGGCTAGACCTGTGGCGATCGCGAGGCTATGAAGTGACGTTGGCTCCGGGTTGGGACGATCGTTATGGCTACTTAGCTGGAACCGATGCAGGTAGGCGCAATCAACTCGCAACGGCACTAAAGGATCCAAACTGCGATGGGATTCTCTGTATTCGGGGCGGATGGGGGGCGGCGAGGCTGCTGGAAAATTGGCAGATGCCGATCGACCGGGATCATCCCAAATGGCTCGTCGGCTTTTCAGATGTGACGAGTTTGCTGTGGGGCTTTGCCTGTGCGAGGATTTCGGGGGTTCATGGCCCAGTTCTGTCTACTATGGGGGATGAGCCACAGTCTAGCCATGATCGTCTCTTCAACTGGCTCGAAAACCACGAAATTGTACCGCTCCAAGGCACAGGTTGGAAGACTGGAGACGTAACAGGATTACTTCTTCCCGCCAATCTTACGGTTGCAACTCATTTGTTAAATACAGCCTATCAACCTGATCTGGGTGGTGTAATTTTGGCCTTAGAAGATGTGGGTGAGGCTCCTTATCGTCTCGATCGGATGCTGACCCATTGGCGAATGATGGGTGCGTTGGATAAGGTGGCTGGGATTGCCCTTGGACGGTTTAGTTCTTGCGATGCTCCAGAGGGCTATCCGAGTTTGACAGTCGAGGAGGTGTTGCGCGATCGCTTGGGGGATTTGGGGATTCCGATCGTGGTAGATTTACCCTTTGGTCATGAAGGCGAGAATGCGGCGTTACCTGTGGGCGTTATGGTTCGATTGGATGGCAGTATGGGAACGTTGAATTTTATCGGAGCAGGAAAATGAAGAATGAAGAATTGAAGAATAGTGAAATTACTCGATTTAATTTGTCACCGATCGTTCGGATTACATTGTTGAGTTTGTATTTAGCGTTGACGGTACCATTACCGTATTTGGCTACTGCAACGAAGTCTGAAGTATCTAGTGAAGGGTTGTGGGTTGCGATCGCGATTGGTTTCATTGGCCTATACGGTGCGCTCTCGGAACGGGTTTTAGTCGATTCAAAACAAATTCAAGTCACCTATCCCAAATGGTTTCCCTTTCGACGTGGTTGGCAACTGGAATGGTCGAAGGTGCGCGATTTAAAAGCTCGAAGTACAGGCCAAGGTGGATTGGTTTACTACTTTGTTAGCGATGACGAAAAAGGCTATTTGTTACCGATGCGAATCGCTGGATTTGCGCGATTAGTGAAAGTAGTTCAAGAACAAACCCAAATTGATACACGAGATGTAAAACCTTTGTCGCAGCCTTGGATGTATTTGATTTTATTTGTATTGACGATCGTTCTGGGGTTGGTGGATGCGTGGGCGATCGTGGCCGCGAAAAGCATACAAACTCTTTAGCTAAAAGACTGATAAACGTTTAATTTCTATGTTACTGAGGTCCATCACCGAATCATCTGCACATCCAATGCAAATGTGAGTGCAGCCCATGCCCGATCGCTCGTCAAAACAGGTACGCCCAACCGCAATCCCAAACTTAAACAAGCCCGGTCGCCCAAAGATAATCCTGCCTGCCGCGTTTGCTCCCACAATCGTCCTGCCATTTCCCCATCTTCCGACGTAAACGGTTCAACCATCAACCCTAAAGACGACAAATCATCCAACATTCCATCAACCATAACCCCAGCCGCGATCGACTTCTGCACGACCTCCGCCCAATTGACGCTCGACATAACTGACTCGGCTAATACCCGGTCCACGACTATACTCCCCGGCTCATCTTTCAAATAAGCCAGCAATGCTGAAGCATCCAAAACAACTGTCATTCTGCCACTTCCCGTTTTGCAGCTTCGCGCCGATCGACAATCAATTCATCCGCCAAACTCCGAGCCTTGGACATTTGGGCAAACCGAGCTTTAAGCCTCTGCTTCACCATTTCTGGCTTCTCTAAGACCAATCGCCCTGCTTCCTCACGGGCCACCAGCGTATCTCCCTCTTCAAACCCCAAAACTTGCCGCAACGCCACTGGAATTACCAGCCGACCCTGCCGACCCAAATGAACATCCACCGATTTAGACAGTTTAGCCATACATCCGCTCAAGTGCCATGCCAAATCTTTTGTGTCATATGCTGCCAGTATATGGCATTTTGCAAGAGTGCACTTGGTTCAATGCGGCGAGCGATCGTTTCAGTGTCAATCTAACGATCGCAATCACCTACCACAGATAACCTCGATCGCACTAAGGTTCTATTAGCGATCGTCTTTTCCTCGTATTTTGTCCTGTTTTGCGAGGCTTTTAATTTCTTTCTTTTCTTGATGCTTTAAAACTTTCAACTCTTTGTGAGCCAGTTTTTCTTGAGTTTTATTTTCTTGCCTTCTATTCTTATTTTCTTGTCGAATTTTTGCCTTTTTTTCAAGAAATTCTAAGCGCATTCTGTATGCCTCATCAGTCTCTCTGTCCTTTTGGGCATATCCACGACTCGCTTCTTTAATAACATCACTAGTTGCTGAACCTAAGCTGTCAAATGCTTGCGCCCCAGATTTCAAAGCATTTGCAAT